>VGTJ01000351.1 GCA_016874775.1 Deltaproteobacteria bacterium | reverse complement strand
GCGAGAGGCCGGGGGAAAGAAGCTCTTCAATTGTGTCCATTCGGTCATGGTCAGGTCCGTTGGATAAACTCGCGGCAGTGTATTCATCCCTCAAGCTTACCAATCCCTTTTTCAAAACACTCTCTAAGGGGAAGCTGCGGTCTCATGATAATGGGATGTCTATATTGCTTGCAGATCATGTCCGATAGCACTGCCTCCAAACGCGCCACACTGTTTCCTTCGGCACCACTCGCGTGTGGCAGGTCAATCACCTCAACGTCATTCTTGTAACAAATTTGGCGTGGTTCCGTGTCTTCCTCGATAGCACGACTTTTGCTCCACCTTTGTGAGATCGCTCGTCAAAGGAGGACGCTATGCACGTCGGATTCGCGATGCTCATTCAGAATATCGGGGAGAAGTATACAGACCGTGAAGTGTATCAGCACGTCTTGGGAATGGCTGATATGGCCGAATCGCTCGGTTTTGATTCGATCTGGACGCCGGAACACCATTTCACTGAATACACGATGACGCCGAATGTGGCGCAGCTACTGACTTACCTTGCCGGTCGTACGCGGCACGTCAAGCTTGGAGCAATGGCCTACATCGTACCGTGGCACGAACCCATTCGTCTCGCGGAAGAAATTGCTGTGCTCGATCACACGTCGAACGGACGCGCAATTCTGGGCTTTGGCCGTGGGCTCGGACGGGTCGAGTTCGATGCCTTTCGCTTGAACATGAATGAGTCGCGTGAACGCTTTGTTGAATACACCGAAGCGGTACTCAAATCCTTAGAGACTGGCTACATCGAGTACAATGGGAAGCATTATAAGCAACCACGCGCGGCGATTCGTCCAGCGCCATTCAAATCGTTCAAAGGTCGGTCGTATGCAGCCGCCGTGTCTCCTGAATCCGCGCGCATCATGGCGCAACTCGGGCTCGGTATTCTGATCATTGCGCAGAAGCCATGGGACATCACCAAAGCTGAGTTGGCGATGTATCGGGACCTGTACAAAGAAATCAATAAGACCGAGGCTCCGAAACCGGTGCTTGCCAGCTTTGTCGCATGTCATGAAGACGAAGCGATGGCGAAAGAGATGCACCTCAAGTACATTCGTGGTTACGCGAAGTCCGCCCTCAAACACTACGAGTTCGATAACGTGAACCTTGCTGAGATCAAAGGCTACGAATATTACGGCGCGCTCTCGCAGAACATTGCCAGACACGGCACCGAAGCCTTCACCAATTTCCTGGCTGATCTGCAGATCTACGGGACACCAGACCAGGTCTACGAAAAAATCATGGACTACCAGTCAACCGTGCAGGGAGCAGGGCAGCTCGGGGTGTTTAGCTACGGCGGTATGCCGCATGACTTGGCGCTGCATAGCTACAAGCTCTTCGCACAAGAAGTGCTCCCCCGCCTCAAAGAGGTACGGGTCGAGAGTGCGTTAGCGGCATAGGGCAAGGTGAAGAGGAGATAAAGGAGGAAGAAGACGATGGGTAATTCTCTACAGCAACAAAGCGTGGCAGTCGATGTGCAACCGGTCGAGCAATATGACGTGATTATTGTCGGAGCCGGACTTACCGGACTGTATCAGTTGTATCGTATTCGACAGCTCGGACTCTCGGTGCGGGTCTTTGAAGATGGTGGTGGTGTCGGTGGGACCTGGTACTGGAATCGTTACCCTGGTTGTCGCTTTGATTCCGAAAGTGAAACCTACTCGTATTCATGGTCAGAGGAATTGCTGCAGGAGTGGAACTGGAAAGAACATTTCTCTGGCCAGCCAGAAACTGAGCGTTAGGCATGGGCAAGAATTAAGTTACCGATTAAGAGCGAGGAAGAAGCGTATAGTTCCAATCGCCATGAAACTTACCGGGTTTGATATTGAGCGCTTGAAACTCATCGTCGGAGACCTGTAGGCCTT
>VGTJ01000350.1 GCA_016874775.1 Deltaproteobacteria bacterium | reverse complement strand
GCCAGTTCCCCCGCCGCAAACGCTCGGCGGCCCATCGACTGCGGTTCGCGAAATATGGCAAACGGATACTCGCGTAAACTTAATGTCATTGCCCTGCCAGGGAGAGGGCTAGGGTGAGGGTCAAAAGCTGAAATCTGAGCTAGAGACAATCGCAAATTGCCCCAGTAAGAAAAAAACAGGGCAGCTCTTTAGGCTGCCCTGTTCACTTGTGCGGATCGGTATTGGTGACGCCTTATGCCGCCTTGTTAATACCAACCACAGGATCACGCTTGCCAGAAGCAGGCAGCGAACGTGAGCCAGGCTTCACTTCAAACGGACCAGGCAAATTGAATTCTTTTGCCATCTCACGCATTGCAGGAAGCACCTCGGTGCCTAGCAGACGTAAGCAGGTCTTACGATCCTCGAAGGTCATAGGTCCGTGATGATACCAAATACCAAACACGCCAGGTCGTAACGTTTCCAGCATGGTGCGGATGCGTTTGATCACTGTTTTCGGCGTGCCGGCGATGATTAGACCGCTGTTCAGTGACGACTGGAAATTGGTTTCGATACTGCGACGGATTTCGTCGATATCGACTTTCCCTTGGGTATAGCGAATAACCTCCGCACCAGTACGCGGATCTGCAAACGCCTTGGCTAAGCGTCTGGTTGCTTCTTTCGAGTTGTATCCCGGAGGGAACATCCACTCTGCACGAGCGAAAGAGCCAAACCCGCCACCAAAGACGAAGCCTCTTGCCAGTTCTTGGGCTTTCTCCTCGGTCTCAGCAACGCAGACGTTCTGCAGATAGCCGAAGTTCTCAGGACCAGCTTGATACCCGTGTTGCGCAGCAACGTCGGCGTACAGGTTCGCCATTTCCACGGTAGCATCGATTTGCGTTCCTAGTGCAATATAGGGATAACGATGCTGGGCACTCCAGATCACGGTTTCCGGGCTAATGAGGCCAGGAATCCAGATTTGCGGCACTGGTTTTTGCATTGGCAGAACCCAAGGATTCACAAACCGATAGTGATAATGCTTGCCTTCGTAACGCCATGGTCCTGGTTTGGTCCAGGCTTGGACGATGAAGTCGTGTGCTTCATTGAAGCGTTCACGATTGAAGGCTGGGTTGACATTGTTGGCAATCTGTTCACTTCCTGCGCCACGCACCCAACCTGGCACTAAGCGGCCACCAGAGATCAGGTCAATCATCGCCAATTCTTCAGCCAGACGAAGGGGGTCTCCGACCGGGAGCGGGTTGCCGAGCAGAACGATTTTCACTCTCTTGGTGATACGGGCAAGGACTGCGGCTTCAACGTCCATGACAGAGCCCATACAAAATGGGGTCTGATGATGTTCATTGAGCATCACTCCGTCAAAACCTAGTTCTTCAGCATACACACGCTCATCAAGATACTCGTTAAAGAGACGGCTCGCTTTAGATGGATCAAAATGGGTATTGGGCACCCCGAAATAGCTGCTGCCGTTTTCGATAACCGCATCTTCTGGAACGTGGATATAGGCACGTTCAGAGAACGACATGAGATGCATATCTATTCCTCCTTTTCCTCAAACTGTTGCAAATCATAGTTACATCTTTTCTCAACGTAGAAACTTCCCTTTCTTACCCCTTTTCCCCTATCGAGCGCAAGAGAAAGGAGACAAATAGAGCGCGTTTTGAAGAGTCCTTGACAAGAGAAGGCGAGAGATTTAAGTATACCGGACCTGCCACGAGTTCTGCCGAAGATCAGCGAGTATCACTTCCACCGGATTTGAAGAAGCTGGCATCGCAGAGGAAATACTTTAGCGGCAAGGAGAAAGTCTCTCCTTGAAGGATCCTTTTTGAGAAAGCTCCTTCGCTAAGGTAAAAGAAGCGATCGTGGTGAGTAAGCTCTTTGACAGCTAGGGAGGCACTGGAGAGGTGTCTTAGGGAGAGAGAGGGAAGCGAGAAGTTCTGAGTGGACCCGCAAGGGTCTGCGGAGTAAGGTTTAAGTGGAGAGTTTGATCCTGGCTCA
>VGTJ01000349.1 GCA_016874775.1 Deltaproteobacteria bacterium | reverse complement strand
ATCGCTGGTTTCCACATCGACCTGGCAAGGTCTCGAAAGACTCTCACAGCGCCTTTTGACTCTCAAAGGTTTCACGCATGTATGGCACGTCGGCCAGTCTGGCGATGGTGGTGCCGATGTTGTCGCACTTCGTCCGAATATGGGCGGGGGTGACGATATACGTTGGCTCGTCCAAGTTAAAAGGTTTCGTAGCCCAGTGGGCGAGAACATCGTAATGGAGACTGTCAAGGCACGACACAAATATGGAGCAAGAATTGCTGTCATCGTAAGTTCAGGTGGGTTCACGGCTTCAGCTCGTCTTCAACAAGAGAAACTTAGGAATGAAGGTATTTTTATCGAACTTTGGGATGCTCCGCTTATTGAGGTAATGGGACGTGAACTTGAAAAAACACCACCAGTATTTGCTCGTGGGTCAGGGCTAAATCTTCGCGAGTATCAGAAAATCGCAGTAGAGCGTTTGGTCGATGGTTATCTGGATACAAGTACCCGAAGTGCCCTTGTGGTGTTGGCCACTGGTCTTGGAAAAACAGTCACTGCTGGCGAGGCAGTTCGGCGGATTCGAGCGCAATCAAATCGAAACATCCGGGTGTTAGTGCTTGCTCATACAATTGACCTTGTCGCGCAGCTCGAGCGCGCTTTTTGGCCTTTCATGACCCCAGACGAGGCGACATGCATCATCGGTGGCGGCGAAAAACCAGAGTCTTTTGATGACCTTCGAAACTACTCATACGTTTTTGCAGTTAAAGATGCCGTCTTTGAGCACCAGGCAAAGGGACTATTTCCAAATGAGCTATTCGAAATTGTGGTTGTCGATGAATGTCATCATTTGGGGGCTACTGAATACGAGTTGGTTCTCGACAATCTCGGTATCGGCACCCCGGGAGGGCCGTTCCTTATAGGGTTGACTGCGACCCCGCATCGTCCCGATGGCCAAGACCTAAGTCACCGATTTGATGAACCGGTTGTCAGTATCGACTTGGCGCAGGGTCTCCGAGAAGGGTACCTAGCTGAAGTCGACTACCGAATGTTTACGGACAACATCGACTGGGACAGTTTGCGACAAGACCAGGGTGACCGCTACACCCCGGACAAGATTAATCGGACACTTTTCATAACCGAATGGGATGACGGCGTGATTGAACGCCTCGCTGAAGCTTGGACTGAACTTGGTTCGCCGCGACGAGGGATTGTCTTCTGCGGAACAGTCGCATATGCCGAGACCATGGCAAGAAAAATCAACCAGCTTGGATTCGCACGGGCGGAGGCAATATCTAGCAAGGGTGATGACGGCAAAAAGCTCTCACCGGTCGAAAGGTCAAAAAAACTCTGGGACTTCGCATCAGGAAAAACCGAAATATTGTGTGCGTGTGATTTATTGAATGAAGGAATCGATGTTCCCGACGTCAACCTTGTTGTCTTTCAGCGAGTCACTCACAGCCGCAGAATTTTCGTACAACAACTCGGTAGGGGCCTGCGGCTCAGTAAAACTAAAAAGAAAGTGATTGTCCTCGACTTCGTGAATGACATCCGCAGATTCGCGGCGGGTCTCTCTCTCGGGCGTGCACTTGACTCTGATGGTCCACGTCCGGGGGACAACCGAACTATTTCTTTGCGAAGTAAGGTATCCTTCCGGCGTGCTACTGAAGAAGACTTTGATGGAAAAAATTTTCTCACAATTTGGTTAGGTGACGTAGACGCGATAGAAGAGGCGAATGGCGACGTGAGTATTTTGGCGTTTCCGCCAATTGAGATTCCAAGGTGATTTGATTCTGGAACTTTATGTCATTTAGTTCTTCTAAACGGAGTAAAGTCAATAAAAGTCAGTCTCGGCTTTTCGACGTTGATGTTGCGCGAAGGCGTCATCTGAAAGGCAAACCAGCCTTCACTTTCGTGGACCTGTTTGCAGGAATTGGCGGTTTCAGAATTGCACTCAAATCAAACGGAGGCACTTGCGTATTCTCAAGCGAGTGGGACACCTTTGCGCGAAAGACCTATCATGCAAACTTCGGCGAGATACCGCATGGCGACATAACAAAAGTCAAAATCACCGATA
>VGTJ01000348.1 GCA_016874775.1 Deltaproteobacteria bacterium | reverse complement strand
CGTTGACCGGGATTCGTCTCTTGCCGCGCTCGCCGTGCGGCGCTGCACCGGGGCCGGGGTTGGCGCGTTTCCTCATGGATGGGACTGGAGCGCAAAGCAGCGTTGCGCGCCGCGCCGGCACACACGGTCCGGCTCATGGCGCTGCACGGCATCAGGGCAAGAGCGAAGCGGAAGTACAAGGCGACGACCGATTCAAAGTAAAGCTCGCCGGTGGCGCCGAACCTGCTTAGGAGGCAGTTCAAGGTCGATGCCCCCACCCGTGTCTAGACGAGCGACATAACCTGCATCGACACTGGCGAGGGCTGGCTGTATCTGGCCGCCGTAATCGATCTCTTCAGCCACAGGATCGTAGGCTGGTCGATGCGACCGGGAATGAAGAAGGAAATCGTGATCGATGCGTTGCGAATGGCCTGGTTCAGGCGCCACCCAAAACCCGGAGTGATCTTCCACTTGGATCGCGGGAGCCAGTACTGCTGCGCCGAGTTGCAAGTGGCCCTCGGCTACAAGCTGCCTGCACCCGAGGTGTTCGTACCTGCATTGGCCGCGTGGCCGGCTGCGTTACGCCGACAAGCTTCGCCGGCCACGCTCTAACTAGCGAAAAGGCCAACTCTGAAATAACATTCCACCTGGACCACTCGATGGGGGCCGACCAGGAGTAGCTCTTGTCCGTCACACCAGCATCGCGGTAGGCCTTCAGCACATCCTTGCCTTGGCCTAATTTAACCTCGATCTCCCGCAGCTTGGCCACAGCCTGCTCGGGCTTTAGGCGCACTCCTTTGGGCATTTCTTGATCCTTTCCAGTGTCAGAAAATAGAAATCTTCTCTCACTCGGACTGGATCAGTTTTTTCACGCCGGTCACACCCCCGTTAGATAAAAACCATCTCACCAATGCCACCAACCCATATGGTCAAAGCAAGCTCGACATCGAATAGATGCTGAATGATGTTGCTGTATCAGACCACCAACTGGTGGATGCTCCCCCTTGCGCTCATAGGGAATTCTGAGGCGTTTGCATAACGGGGTGTTTTCAGCTCATCGTCACTCTTCACACAAATAATGACAAATTCATCTTGCTCCGGAAAAACCAATCAACCTATATTCCACTCAATGATGTGCATCGCCTTGCCAACCTCGGGGGATTTCTATGAAGATCATTCATGTGCAGTCCGGGAGCTATCTGGGCGAGGATGACATCATCCGGTTTGAAGACAATTACGGGAGGCAGTAATGAGTAAAGTCGCTCTAATAACTGGCGTCACTGGCCAAGATGGCGCTTACCTCGCAGAATTTCTGCTTGAGAAAGGCTACGAGGTTCATGGCCTAAAGCGCCGAACCTCGCTTTTCAACACCGACCGCATCGATCACCTTTATCAAGATCGCCATGCGAAGGATGTGAGTTTTTTTCTTCACCATGGCGACATGACCGATTCCTCCTCTTTGACCCGCATCATCCAGCAGACCCAACCTGACGAAATCTACAACCTCGCAGCGCAGAGCCACGTGGCAGTGAGCTTTGAAGAACCCGAATACACTGCCAACTCTGACGCCATCGGCGTGTTGCGCCTCCTCGAAGCAATCCGCATCCTCGGCCTGGAAAGAAAAACCCGCTTCTACCAGGCCAGCACCTCAGAACTCTTTGGAATGGTTCAAGAGATTCCACAGAAGGAAACCACCCCTTTCTACCCGAGAAGCCCCTACGCTGTCGCCAAGCTGTACGGCTACTGGATCGTCGTCAACTACCGCGAGGCCTATGGTATCTACGCTTGCAACGGCATCTTATTTAATCACGAAAGCCCCATCCGAGGTGAAACCTTCGTTACCCGTAAGATTACGAGAGCCCTGGCGCGTATCAAGCTCGGCTTACAGGACACCTTATACCTTGGCAACATGGACGCCAAGCGCGACTGGGGCCACGCCAAAGACTACGTCGAAGTGCAGTGGCTCATGCTACAGCAGGACAAACCTGAGGACTTCGTCATCGCCACCGGCGTGCAATATTCCGTGCGCGACTTCGTCAATGCCGCAGCCAAGGAGCTCGACATGCAGATCCGCTGGGA
>VGTJ01000347.1 GCA_016874775.1 Deltaproteobacteria bacterium | reverse complement strand
GGCGTGAATATATCGAATCTTGGCCTGTGGCGAACGGCGCAGCACGTGATTGCCGATGGCGTGAATGAGATGGGTTTTCCCCAGTCCGACGCCACCGTAAATGAACAGGGGGTTATAGCTGGTACCGGGGTGCTCGGCGACCTGAATGGCGGCTGCCCGCGGCAGTTGGTTGGCGTGACCGGACACAAAGGTTTCGAAGGTGAAGTGGGGATTGAGTTTTCCGGTGTCGTTCAAGCGCGGGGCAATCGCCTTAGGCGGCGAGGTCATCGGGCTCTCGGCAGGCGGTGCCGCCACGACATTCTGCTGCAGGGTTAGGACGATTTCGATGTCGCCGTTGCCTGAGGAGCGCGCCAAGTCTTCGATCGCGCCCAGAAAGCGCTCCTTGATCCATTGCAGCACGAACCGGTTCGGCGCCGCTAGGGTCAGCCGGCTTCCTTCACTAGTTACGTTCAAAGTCTGAATCCAGGTTCGGAACTGTTGGGGGGGAAGTTTGCCGCGGAAATAATCCAGGCAACTGGACCAGAAGCCTTCCATGTCGAGCAGGTTTCCAGAGGGGGTCGGTAGAATCGGGCGAACACCGGCCAATCGTGCGACGGCGACGCGCCGGGAGGTTCTAGGGCGCAAAGACGTGGAAGCGGATCATCGACTGAGCGGAACACTGCTCAAGAGCGCGAGGCAACTATCCACAAATGACGGCGGCATTGTAGCCAACAGCGTACAACTTATCCACAGGAAGTGCGGGTCGCTTTGCGTTGACAGCAAGGGATACGCAGGAGTCTAATACGCGGCTTTTGTTTTAGCGGAGTGGAGCGTCATGAAGAGGACATATCATCCGTCGAAGGTGCGGCGCAAGCGCACCCACGGCTTCCGGGCCAGGATGGCAACGACTGATGGCAGGAAGGTATTGCAGCGCCGGCGTGCGAAGGGCCGCAAGCGATTGGTGGTCTAGGTTTTCGACTCAGGCCGGAGTTTCGGCTTAGCGGCGCCGCGCAGTACAAGCGCGTGCTGACCCAGGGCGCACGCAAGAAGAGCGCAAAGGCTATATTTGACTTGAAGCTCATCGCCAATGGCGTGGGCGGGGCCCGGCTTGGGTACATAGTACCCAAGCGTTTGACGCCCGCTGCGGTCCAGCGCAACCGCATCAAGCGACAGATAAGAGAGATCTTCCGGCAGGTACGCGCGGATCTGCCGGCGGTAGATTTGGTCGTACGCCAGATTGCTGCGGTGAAACTGATGCGACGCACACAGATTCTGCACGAACTCAGCACTTTGTTTTCCTCAATCACAAATGCTCAATAGCGCTGCCCGAGCGGCAATCAGGGGATATCAGTTGTTGCTGAGTCCCTATTTTGGTCAGCGCTGCCGGTTCTGGCCCTCCTGTTCATCCTATGCGCTGGAAGCCATCGAGCGACATGGCTTGATCAAGGGTGGTGCGTACTCCGTCAGGCGCCTGGCTCGGTGTCATCCCTTCCATCCGGGCGGTATCGATCCCGTACCTGGCACAAGCAGCGAAAACCGATGAACTATTTCCGAGACAACCAGCGGATGATCTTCGGGATCATCTTTATTACTACCGTATTCCTGCTGGTGGAAGCATGGACGCGCGATCAGCGCGGCCCGCTCGCGCCGACAGCCCCAAGTACACAGAGCGCTCCTCAGGCCGCCAGCGGGGGAAGCCCGGTACCTGCGGCGTCACCGGCAGCGGTGGCACCTCCACAGGGTGTGCTGAAGACGGGGCAGCGGGTCACGGTCCGTACCAATCTCATCGTCGCCGAGATCGATTTGAATGGTGGCGACCTTCGCCGCGTAGAGCTTTTGCGCCACCGCGATCCGGAAGACCGGTCAAAGAACTTCGTGCTGCTACAAGATGGTACCCAGGGGACTTATGTCGCCCGCAGTGGCCTCACGGGGGAAGGTCAGCCCAATCACAATACCGCCTTCAATGCCGAGCAAACGAGCTACGAACTGGCGCCGGGTCGCGATGAAGTGGAGGTGTTGCTGACCGCGCCGTTGTCAGATGGCGGGAGCCATACCAAGTCCTTTCGTTTCCGGCGTGGCAGC
>VGTJ01000346.1 GCA_016874775.1 Deltaproteobacteria bacterium | reverse complement strand
AAGGCCTACAGGTCTCCGACGATGAGTTTCAAGCGCTCAATATCAAACCCGGTAAGTTTCATGGCGATTGGAACTATACGCTTCTTCCTCGCTCTTAATCGGTAACTTAATTCTTGCCCATGCCTAACTGTACGAACGTTCCTCGGTGCGATTTAGTCTCGTGCAGGGTGGGCGCTACCCACCCTGCGAAAACGCTCTAGACATAATGTGGCAAAATCTGTTTACCAAAACGGATGAGCACCTTCTTGACGTACTCTAAGGGTACGTATCCCTGGTCCGACTGCCAGATAAACCATTCGGGACTGGCGTTCTCGACCAGTTGATCCATCTTCCGTCGAATATCACTGGTGGTGCCAACCAGGGCGAAGTCGGCGCGCTCTAGCCGTTCCATCGTGCATTCTGACGGTGGCAGGAGCTGCTTGTTCGGGTATTTCATGTCATCCTCAGGGGAACGAAACGCTTCAGTGAAGCCAAAGAAATGTAAGCACTGTTTCCAGCCAATCCCGATCGGGCCGACCTTGACGCGACTCGTTTGTGAGATCACATATTGTGTCAATAACGGCAAGCTGCCCATTTCCCCACCTTCGGTGTGCAGGTGGTGCTCGGGAAATGCCACCGCCTCAAAGCCTGCGTCTTCGGCGATACGAGATAGCTCGGCGATTTCCGCAAACATTTTCTGCCAGTACTCGCTGTGCCGAGCGATCGGCCGTAGCCGTTTGCGTTCTTCGATTGTTGCTGGTAGCGCCGGGTAAAAGAAATACATGAACTTCATCTAGACTCTCCTCACTCTTGCTGACATTGTCACTTTGGTAGACCAAGCACACGCTCACCGACAATGCTGCGCTGAATCTCAGACGTGCCACCGGCAATGGTATACAGGTGGGTGCTCAGGGCATTATGCATCCAGTAACTCCCTTCTCTCGCGTGCTCACTACCAGATACAACTTGACCAGGGAGGCCGAGGAGGGCGGTGGCAAACAGCACGACCTGCTTATTCAATTCGCTTGCCGCGAGTTTCACTAAAGAACTTTCTGGACCCGGAGGTTCACCGCAATTGTCTGGTGAGTTGGCGCAGGCTAGTGTACTTGATGGCTTGCAGTTCACTATAGAAGCGGGCGACTTGTTGCCGCACACTCGAAGTGTCCCTCCCTGGTGCTCCATCGTGCTTGTTACTGTTCACGGTCTCTATAAGGTGTTCAACCACGGCCTCAACCGGGGACAACACGTCAAAGGTCACGCGCTCGAACATCAAGGTCGTTAGCGTGACTTGCCACCCCTGGTTCTTCGCACCGATGAGATTCGCCCTCGGCACCCGTACGTTGTCAAAAAACACTTCGTTGAACTCGGTATCGCCGTTAATCTGTCGTAGCGGCCGCACGCTCACGCCGGGAGCGTGCATATCAACAATAAAGCACGAAATGCCTTTGTGTTTAGGAGCACTAGGGTCTGTGCGCGCTAGCAACAGGCAACAGTGCGCGTACTGGGCCAACGAGGTCCACACTTTCTGGCCGTTGATGACGAAATCGTCGCCCTCTTCGACTGCGCGTGTCTGCAACGAGGCAATGTCCGAGCCCGCACCCGGCTCTGAATATCCCTGACACCAAATCTCCTCGCCATTGAGAATAGTGGGAATGTAGCGTTGTTTTTGTTCTTCGGTGCCCCAATGGATCAGTGTGGGTCCGGCGATCCGCGTGCCCATGAAATTGGCGATCTCGGGCAACTGCGCGCGCACCATCTCCTGTCGATAGATATTCTGCTCCATGACAGTCGCGCCCCGCCCACCGTACGCTTTTGGCCAAAGAATGCCGACCCATCCACCACGATGGAGCTTCTTTTGCCAGGCAAGCTGGATCGCGAAGCGCCTATCCTGATCGAGATGGAGAAACGTGGCGGGATCGTAGTCATCAGGTGGGTTGGACACTAACCACGTCCGTAACTCGTGTCGGAATGTTTCTTCTTGCGGAGAGTAGTCGAAATCCATCAGGACTTACGCTTTGGACCTTAACAAGCCGTGACATGAGGGTTTTGTAGTTCAGCGCGAAGGTAATGACTAAACAAACTCTCCCGCACGGCATACA
>VGTJ01000345.1 GCA_016874775.1 Deltaproteobacteria bacterium | reverse complement strand
GCGCTTGGAGGTGGTGCGCCGTTCGGCAGACGCCAAAGGCTTTACCGTGTTGCCCCGCCGCTGGGTGGTGGAGCGGTCCTTCGGTTGGCTGGGGCGCTAGCGGCGCTTGTGTCGGGACTTCGAACATACCACCGTTTCCAGTGACGCTATGGTGTACTTGGCCAGTATCCGGCGCACGCTGCGGATGGTGACGACGGAAAATACGAATTAAAAAACACTTTCTTAGGCTTTTTTCACCGTTCTGTGCGTGTGCCCTCAAAGGGCACGAATTGTGCCCCTCAAAGTCACGCCTTATTCGCAGATGCCACACACAAGGCACAGACGAAAGGAGGAGGGCACGGCAACGACAAAAATGGGGAGACACAAGCGTGACAAAAAACGGAGGAATCGAGGAAACAGGGAACCTGCAACGAACCCCAAACTGCGATGAGTGCAGAAATCACTCGCACACACGAAAGGAACAACCAATGAAACGAACAATTCTCTCAATGGCAATCGCGTTACTGTGTAGTGCATGGACAGCCGTCGCTTTGGCCGACAACAACGGCGAGAACAAAGGAAAAAAGCACCGGGTCTTGAAGTTTGAGGTCTCGGAACTCAGCCCCCGCTTTGTCTTTGATGAAACACCGCTGGATGCTGATGGTAAACCCGGCTCCGGCAACGAATTTGTCACCGAAGGCGTCATCTACGCCGCTGAGACGCTGCAGAGTGGAGACGATGGCGTCATCACCGAGCGGGATGCCAACAACAAAGTCATCTCCGCCAAGCCGAAATATCCCGACCGAGTGATTGGTCGTTGGACCTGCCGTGGCTGGCACGTGGGCGAAGGCGCGGCCACCAAGACCGGTCCGTGGGTCATCACTCATCAGTTCTATGACTTTGACCAACGTCCCGGCGAAGCCAGTTTTACCACCGACGGTGTCGAACTGGTCGATATCGACGTAGCGATTAAACGGGCGATCACTGGTGGCACTGGACCCTACAAGAATATGCGGGGAGAAACCGTGCAGACCATGATCGGGTTCAACAGTAGCGACGGCGTGAACTTGCGGTTTGAGATCAGACCATAAAGCCATGCGCGATAGCATTGACTCTTATACCTAGCTTTCGACCCTCACCCTAGCCCTCTCCCTGCCAGGGAGAGGGCAGGTCGAACTGACCTGCCTACTATCCATTAACAAAGAGGACACCATCATGAACACCACACTCAATCCGGCCACAGTCGAGGAATTTTCCCACCACATGCTGACCGTACTGAATCATGGCGCAATAGCCCTGATGCTCAGCATCGGTCATCGTACCGGGCTGTTCGACACCATGGCGGAGTTACCGGCCAGTACCAGTGGACAGATTGCTCGCGCCGCCGGGCTACAAGAACGCTATGTCCGCGAATGGCTCGGCGCGATGGTCACCGGTCGCATCGTGACGTACGACGCGGCCAGCGACAGCTATAAGTTGCCACCCGAACATGCCGCCTCGCTCACACGCGCTGCGACACCGAACAACATGGCGATGTTCATGCAGTACATTCCGTTGTTGGGTGCCGTCGAAGACGCCATCGTCGAATGCTTCCGGCATGGGGGTGGCGTACCATACGCGGCCTTTCCTCGCTTCCAACACGTCATGGCGGAAGAGAGTAGTCAGACCGTCGCTGCCGCGCTGGTTGATGCTATTCTGCCCTTAGCACCTGGCATCATAGAAGCACTGCGAAGCGGGATCGAAGTGCTCGATGTCGGCTGCGGCCGTGGTCACGCTCTCAACATGATGGCCAAAGCCTTTCCGCAGAGTCGCTTCACTGGTTATGACTTCTCCAAAGAAGGGATCGCTGCGGGCAAGACCGAAGCGCACGCCTGGGGACTCACCAACGTGCGGTTCGCGGTCAAGGACATGGCGACGATGGAAGATCATGAGCGCTATGGGCTGATCACCGCTTTTGACGCGATTCACGACCAAGCTAAACCTCGCGACGTGCTCAAACGCATCGCCTCTGCCTTGAAACCTGACGGGATCTTTCTCATGCTGCGTATTCTGGTGGAAGTGATCAGCGATTCTGGGGAACGTGATCAGGTTCCCCGACCGCGAACGCTGGAGAGTGTAACTTTACTCTGAGTGATCACGTTGGGTCAAGTTTGTGCTCGTTTTTCGCA
>VGTJ01000344.1 GCA_016874775.1 Deltaproteobacteria bacterium | reverse complement strand
CCTATGTCGCTCTTAGCTCCATCGCTGCTCGCTCACAAGACCTTCTTTGCTTGCTCCCGCGGAACAAATCGGGTGTCGCTCTTTCCTCCTTCCTGCCTCTCGTGTTTCCTCTTCGTTCATCAGGCCAGACTGTGGCCCTCAATCAAGCCACACGAGACTGGTACACTTCAGGTTATCACCGGAGAGACCGTAGCGTGCCGTGCGCACAGGCATGAGAGCAGACCAGTACTTCGTGCGCACAGCGCACGCTACCCCAACAGTACGAATGTTCTGTGGTCCGCTTTAGATTGCCCTTCAGAAATTCCTCAGAAAAATCTCAAGATCTGCAGCGAAGGATAGCATAGAATCTGCTCGCGAATTCGGTAGATGTGTGGGGAGAGAAAGGAGGAGGTTACTATGGGATTTCTTGCTACCTACACCGCCTTGTCGTCGGGCGAGCAGCGTAAGGCCTTGTTGACAGAATGGGTCTTTAGGCGTCGCCAAGAGCTTTTTGCCGAACTGCGTCAAAAAGCTCCCTTTTTGCAGACGCAAGACTTCGTGTTGGTCTCGCGTCATGACGATGTGAAGGCGATCTTTGAGGATTTTCAGCATTTCAATGTCAAAGCCTATCTCAGGAGTGAAGACTTCGTGCTTGGCAAAGACAAAGGAGATGGACATGATGCGGACCGTGCGTTCCTCGAAAGATTGATCCCACAAACTGAACTGGAACGAGTGCATCAAGTCACTGCAGGTGCTGTCAAGGCGATCTTCGAGAAGATCATGGCACGTTACAAAGGAACTGCCCCACTTCCTGGTGGTCGCAAGTTTCGTGAACCAGCCGGACGGATCAATATCCCGCTCGGGATTGCCAGGCCTATCTAAGTTGCTGTGGCGCAACATTATTTGGGCTTCACCGACCCCGATCCTGCCGATTTCGGTATACCGCCCCTTCCTCACCCGCCATATCCTGTCCCTGAGCCGATCGAAGACCCACGTCCGTGGCTTGACCCGACGTTTCCCTGTGTTGCCAACTGGGTAACGACACTGAACGGTGCGTTTATCCACGGGGCCTTTGGTCGTCACTTTACTTTCGATCCCGCTGCTCTCCAACCGTTACTGGGGCGCGTACCACAAGTCAAAAGAGATGTTGATGCCCACATGGAAAAGCTGATCCAGGCGGCGTTGGGTAAAGAGTTCGGGAAAGCCGGGGGGACGAGTCCGACGACCATTCTGCAGAAAATGGTTGCGGCTGAGCAGTCTGCTCTCCTATTTGGCACGCCACAACAGAAAAAACAGGTGGGCGAGAAAATCGGGCGCGATCTGGTCGGGATGGTGAACGGCATGGTTGATAATGTGACGAGTGCGGTGAGTAATGCGGTTGATTTCTTTCTCTCGCACCGTAGCGCGCAAGAGATGGCGACAGAAGTTGCACAGACAGTGATCCCCGCTGGACGGCCCGGAGCTGATGCACCAGAGAATCACGGGCGCCGCCGCCAGTTATGGGGGATGATCCGTGAAGCGTTGCGTTTCAATGCGCCAGTACCGTTCCTACTACGTATCGCGAATGAGGATCTCGTGCTCGCTCCGGGTACCGCTCGGGAAACCTCCGTGGCAAAAGGGACGATTGTGTTCCTCGGTGTTTGTTCAGCCATGTTGGATGAAGCGAAGTGGGAACAGGCCCCGGAGTTCCGTCCTGACCGCCCGTGGGTTGATGCGGACGATCTCATTTTCGGCACGGGATGGCACGACTGCTTTGGAAAATATATCGCGCAAGCGCAAATCGTGGAAATGGTGCGCGCGTTGCTGACCCTGCAGAACTTCCGTCGCGCACCGGGGCGACTTGGTAAGTTAGAGTATGGGACCTTCTTTCCCAAGCAATTGGCGGCAGATTTTGGTCCGCAACCCATCCAAACCGCACTCACCGCGATTATGGAGATCAAGCAACCGTATGCGTTCCATGTCCAAGCGCTCAAATTCATTCTGTCGCAGGCCTATCAACAAGTGGTCGACGTGCTCGACCGTGTTGGCACCGTACATTTCGCACGGTTTGTGTTTCTGGAGAACGACACCAAACTCGCGTTAATGACCTCGTATGATGGGTCGTTCGACACCTACATGAAGAACTATATCGAAGTTGCCGGAGACTTGTTCAACCTCATGTGAGCCCACATTAAGGCGGTGGCAGGAAACAACTTACCGCAATAGTGATTGACCGGAGTGGAGAGCCTCTGCACAAGAGCAGGGATGAGAGACGAGACCATTGTGTGCTGGCTTCGGTCTAAGTATCGAAGTCTGGTCGAAGAGCTGGATGAACGCGGGCGAC
>VGTJ01000343.1 GCA_016874775.1 Deltaproteobacteria bacterium | reverse complement strand
AGCCATGCGGACGGTCGAAGCGCGACTGGAGCGTCATCCCAAGTTGCCCAAGTGGGACATCTTCATCCGCCCCGCTACTCCTGACTGATATAGGGGGATTTTCTTTTCCAGAATTCGCCTTAGGGTTCCAGGTAGACATCGCTAACACTGGCCGTGAGGCATTGGTCGCTTTAGGGCAGACTCATTACGACATCATCCTCATGGATTGCCAAATGCCGGAAATGGATGGATTTGAAG
This sequence comes from Deltaproteobacteria bacterium, assembly GCA_016874775.1. Classification (NCBI taxonomy): domain Bacteria; kingdom Pseudomonadati; phylum Myxococcota; class Myxococcia; species Deltaproteobacteria bacterium. Next base: position 2,082 of record VGTJ01000343.1, on the reverse strand, counting down.
CAACTCGTCGCATTCGCGAACGAGAGAAACAGGTATCGACCACCAAGAGCCAATTGTCAGCTTCAGAGCGAGGCTCCTTGACCTCTTCATCGGCGGCTCATCATCAACCGCCAGCAACCACTCACATTCCCATCATCGCGCTTACTGCCAATGCGATGGAGAAAGATCGCCAGCTCTGCTTAGACGCCGGCATGGATGACTATCTGAGCAAACCATTTTCACAAGAACGTCTGGCTGCCATCCTCGCGCGTTACCTTCCTCCTACATCAGGAACCGAAACTAACCAGCAAAGCCCGAAGCCTCTCGCTCCAGATGCTGCCACTGTACGGCCAGACGCTTCTCCAGATACAGGATTGTCTTCGTCAGTTTCCGCAACGGTTTCTGTGCCTGTCGAAGAGGAAGCCCCTTCCCATATTGACGCCAAGGCCTTGAATCAGATCCGTGCCCTGCAACGCCCGAATGCCCCTAATGTCGTCCACAAGATCATTAACAGTTATCTGCACGACGCCCCGCAACTGCTTGAAGCGGCGCGGCAGGCCATCGCTCAGAATGATTCGTCGACCTTATACCGGACGGCCCACAGCCTGAAGTCTACGAGTGCTTCACTTGGCGCGCTGACGTTAGCAGGACTGTGTAAAGAGTTAGAGGCGGTCGGGCGAGCACAAACCACGGACAAGGCAGGCACTTTGTTAGTAGCCATTGAGCAAGAGTACACGCACGTTCAAGAAGCACTCAAAGCTGAATTGTAAGAACGCCTCACGAAAGAACCAGCCAGCTTGCTCGTTCTCGGTGGCACGGCTGGACACGCCAGTAGTACGAGGGTGCGCGTGAGCCTCAGGCCTCTAGAAACCACTCATCATGAAGTGAGGCAACAGCAATAAAGACACAGCCGGTTTTTGTCGTGACCCCAACGTGCATCGATCCCACTTCTGCTCGACAGTAATCCCCTGGACGCATCAATACTCCTGACACGAACAATTCACCTTCGATCACATAGGACTCTTCGAGTCCAACGTGACGGTGACGCGCCAAAGACGAGCCAGGCGCCATCCGTACCAATGTCGTGTAGAATCCGCGCTCCTTATCGACAGAAAGGACCTTCATCTCAATCCCCGGAGCGTTACCAGGTTTCCAGTCCATGCACTCAGCGCTCACGAATCTCAGTTGATCTTTGTCGATCGTCGGGTGGGCCGCAGACATTCCCTGAGCAACAGCCTGCTGCAGTATCCGCTCGCGTACGTGTTGTGGTGGTGTTTGCAGCGGAGTCGCAAAAGCAAGATGTTCTACAACTGGAGCAAATCCTGCTACCTCGGCAGCACAAACGTCGCAACCGTCAACCAAGCGGTGTTGCTCAAAAGCACTTCGTTCCTCATCAGGAAGCGCACCAACGGTATAGAGTGCGGCTTGCTCGCGGCTTTCATCAAGAGAGTGGTTCCGGTTCATAACGCTTGTCCTGCGCTCAGGTGTGAGGTGAGCATTTCCGATGGTGCAAGTAGCTCGCGTAACCGTAACATCCCCAGACGGATTCGTGTTTTTACTGTCCCGAGGGGCTGTCCGACGCGGGCTGCAATTTCACTATGACTTAAGTCAGAAAAATAGGCGAGTTCAATCAATTGTCGCTGTTCCTCACTAAGGCTTGCTAGCGCCTTCTGGACTACGCGTTGGCGTTCTCTCGCCTCACTCGTGTCCTCTGGACTTGGTGTGTCCGCGCTGACATGTTGTGCCTGTTCTATTGGCTCGTCTTTGCTATTGCGTTGTCGACTGCGGAGCAGGTCAATCGCTCGACTCCGCGTCAGCGTCAGCAGCCATGCTAGAGGGGTCCCGCGTTGCGAATCGTACGTTTGCGCTTGACCCCAGACCTGGGCATAGACTTCAATCACCACGTCCTCAGCAATGTCACGCTCATGGACAATCCGTAACGCCAAGCTAAAGACCACTTTGCTTGTGGCATCGTAAGGATTTTAGAAAAAATAACTTTAACAACTGTGAGCTCGAGGGAGTAAGGAATAATTCCACTCTCCATGAAAGGCCTGTGGTTTCAACTTCAGGGTGGCCAGTTCTTCTTTCGTCACTTCCTTGCCG
>VGTJ01000342.1 GCA_016874775.1 Deltaproteobacteria bacterium | reverse complement strand
AGTCAGCTGCGATCGCTTGGCACAGATGTATCACTATATGTTATCGGACGGCCACCCCGCCCCCGCGATGCATGCGTCTGTCCTCTTGACAACGGAGCCCTGATAGGGGTTATTCCTGAGCTTCCTGCTCATGTTTGGGGGGGGCGGTTGTCTTGAAAGGCTTCGTACAGCATCAAGGAAGGAATCCTATTGAGCGACGCCTAGATGATCACTGAGTGTTCGGAAACTTGCTGAGACATCATGAAAATCTCCCCACACGACAACCCCAGCTTAGATGAAAAACACCCCACCCCACCGCAGTCGCCTTCACTGCCTTGGGAAGAAAGTGAGCAGTACCAACGATTCCAGGCCCGTACCATTGTCGTCCTGTTTGTAGTAGTCGTAGTCAGTTCAGTTGCGCACTCATTGTACACAAGAAATTGGCTTCGCTTAGTATGGTGGGGTAATATCGTCAGTGGCATATTCGCAGGGATATTGGTATGGAGTGCCTTAAATGGCTACCCACTCGGATGTTACAATGGGGAATGCGATGGTTTCGGAAAGTACGAGGAAAGGGGAAAGCCTAACCGTACGCGCCACCGCATCGCGGCCCTGTGGCGTGCAGGAATGAACGTGAAAGGCCGCGGCTGGGCCGCGCGCGGTGCGCGGGGGCGTTAGCCAGTATCTATAGTTCTCAATAGTTATTCTAGCCACGTTTGACGATCCTTATGAAACCACTTGGAATCGTTGATCCAGAGCGGCTCGTACTGATTCCTTCTGACCTTTGGTGGGCGCATGAGTTTTGCTTCCATCTCCACGATCAGATCGCTGAGCTTCTAATTCAATACGAAGCAAGCGGGGCACACCGATGGGTTACGGAAGCCTTCGAGAAAGCTCTCGCTGAGAACCGCGCAACCAACATCGACATAGACCTCCTAAAGTTTATGAAAGAGCATGATCTTGTGCGTTTCTATCAGCACCACATCGTTAGTCACTTAGTGCTAGGTCTCACCAGTGACATGCTGCATTTTATCTACGAAGCGCTTACTTGCTTCGAGAAGCGAAAGTTTGCCGTTGGGTTTGCGTTGCTTCGGAAACCGTTCAAGGAGAACTTGCTGTTCCTATCCTGGTTGCTGGCTGACCAAGATGACTTCATAACGCGATTCGAGAAGAATAACTACACTACTCTGAATGGTGTACAACCTGCTCGAAGGCTCGAAATTTTCCATGGCGCGATTGCTCGGCTAATCACCAAGGAGGTCTTTACGCCTGAGCTCCTAGAAGACATGATTTTCTCGAAGTCTCATGCAAGAAGTTTCGAACCGATTTGGCAACGAGCGTCACACTTAATCACATCGCAAGGTTTGCTGCTTCGAACTGAAGATTTGAATATCAACTTCATTTTCCATGATGCAGCTTCTGATGATCTCTTTGAACATATTTACTCAAACTTGCCGTACCTTCTTTTATACGCAGTTCAAGTAGCATTGGAGTGCTTTGCACGAATCCTTCAATCAAATGAGCATACTGTCTCCCATCTCATTATTTCCTCTCTGGGTTGCTTTGAGTGCCTTTTCAAAATTGAACCAAAGCAAGGTATAACGGCCATGCTCGCCAGGAAGCTTCGAACGTTCCTTAAATGTATCCACTGCGATGCTTCGCTTAGGCTTACTCGGGCGAACGGGATCGAGATGTACCTAAAGGAAACGTTACACTGTCACAAATGTGGTCTTTCATCTCCGTTCCCTCTATATTGGCTTTTGGCACAAACAAAAGTTGTAATTACTAGAGAAGATGGAACGGTGCCAATTCTTCAAGATTTATGAGCTGAGTGTCGAGCACCTATCAAACTGGCCATTCAAGGATATGACACAGTTATTTTTATAAGGAACAGGATTATGACGACGGGCCTCAGTCTGGCTAATCGGGTAGCCAGGGAGGTCGCCCTCCCCAGCCCCCACACCACCGAGCATGCGGGTCCGCACTCGGCGGTTCAGGTCGGATAGTGAAGTGCGATCCAGAAGGCGCGAATCGAGACGAGGCCGAGGGTCTCCGACAGCCACTGATTAGTCATGCCGGTCTGCGTCGCGAGGGTCCGTGACAGATGCCAGGGGCCTTTGCGACTCAGGGCCGTGAGGATCGCCGTGGTCTTGGCGGTCCCCAGTTTCAGTAGTTCCCGGACTTTGGTGCGGACGGAGCGCCATTGCTTCCAGAGGCACATGCGTAGGCGACGACGCAACCAGGCATCGAGTTCGGGCAGCGGACGGTAGTGCTGGGACAAACCGAAGTACTGCACCCAACCCCGGATGTACTCGTTGAGCTTGGAGATCCGGTAGGCCATCGAGGCCATCCCTGTAAAGGTCGGTTGACTACCGTCGCATCGCCAGAATCCGCGCAGTCGATACGTGCGTTTGTTTTTTGCCACTCAGTTTGTGAGGTACTGGCTTCTTCGGCCCGCGTTTGGACTTGGTG
>VGTJ01000341.1 GCA_016874775.1 Deltaproteobacteria bacterium | reverse complement strand
TGGGCGAGCGGCTTGAGGGAAAACCTCACGAGCCGTTCCTATGGGGAGGGGCTGGAAACGGGTCGGATACCAATCCAGACACCGCGCCAGTCCTTCACCCGACAACGCGCGTTCAGTTGGCTCAACAATCGGCGGCGCTTGGATCGGATGTTGGAACACGGGCAGAAGGCGTATCGCGCGTTCCTGCGAGTCTATTTCGTGCAGCACTATCTCAAGGCCCTATTTTCCTGATCGAAATGAGTTTTGAGACAGCTTCTATCTAAGTTCAGCAGTCCATTAAAGGTTCCATTCAGTGCGAAGGTGAAGAAGTCACTATCGTTGACAACGATACCACCGTTGCCACCACCAGCACAGTTGCTGCCGGACGTAGCGCAGACATCAACGGCGGCAAACCCAGAGAAATTGGTGCTCTTAAAAGAGGTCAGATCGCTGCCAAGTGTTCCGGTACCGAAACCGGTGAAGTTATCAACCGAAAGGCCGAAACTCGTGATCCTGCCAATCGTGCTAGTGTTCTTGAGATTAACGCTGACCTGGGCTGAATTACTGTTCAAGCTGACAACGCTGAGTGTTGCCTCAGCGCTGAGGGTTTCGCCGAGGACGTCTAGTCCCAGACAATACCGAAACTATCTCCTTGGACGAGCCCAGAGACCTGGTATACCGGCAATCCACCGGGGTTTCCGTTTGAGTTCCCAATTGTGTTGATCGTGAACGCCTCACTACCTGTCACTGTAGAGAAGAAAAGGGATGCTGCCAGTGCAGCTGACCAGAAAAACCTCTTGACCCGCATGATATGACCTCCATTGAGATTTCTCAGGGCCATTTCCCTCACACGAGAGAAGAGGTGAATGGGAAGAGAAGAATTTTGAGTCCCTAAAAATGCAAGGACGAGGCCGAGTCACTGAAGCTAAAATTCACCCTTCGCTCGCACGCTATGGCTCTGAATACATTGAGAGAATAACGGTCTCGCTGTATCTATCCGTTAGGGGCGTTCCTTGTCTGCATTTCGGGCGATCCGAAGGCCGTCATTGCAACGATAATTTGTCAAGAACCTTGACGGTCATTGCTTCTTGTTTCGTAGGGTTTATAGAGAAGCGTGTTCTTATTGTTACCCTGTTAAGGAGAAAGGTATGGTACAAAGACGACAAAAATTAGTGGTGATAATGGGGCAACATAAAAATGGTCAGAAAAATGAAGGGTGTGTGACTAACACATTAAGGCTGAAGGAGCCTGATTGAGGTCATTCACGGAGCGTAAAAACCCCCGATAGTAATCACTTTTCGTTTGACTGAGGCAGGAAAAGAGGCAAATTTGCCTGTAAAGAAAGCTGACAATGGTGAGGAGGCGTATCGTGAGAGGAGAGGGCGGTCCTGGCAGGAAGCGCCACGCTGAAGAATTCAGCAGTGGCGTTCAAGCAAAATCGAAAACTCGGCTCTAACTTCTCTTTTATTTATCCGTTTTGCGCGACTGCCGCTCGATGACGGTCAGGCGGCTGTTTATGCGCGCGAGCGTGCGCTGTAATTCTTGAATCAATTGGCTTTGCGTCTGAATGGTTCGCTGCTGGGAGCCGATCGTGTTTTCTTGTTGCAGTGTGTACAAGGTCAACTCTTCGACCTTCTTCAATAAATGCATTTGCATTTCACTGAGGTCGATCCCGCTGGCTTTGATCTCTTTCGCGGAGGGAATCTCTGGGAGATGTTTCTCTTTTTCGATGTACTTTGCCAATTGTTTGAGTGACAGCAATTTGTAATCGGGTTCAAAGACATAGTCCGGGACGTTGAGGTCTTGGGCTCCAACGCGAAACGCCGTCGCTTTCACCTTGCCTGCGACCTCCAACAGTTCAGTGGGCGCTAAAGTGCCGACACCGATGCTGCCAGTATTCGTGATGATCATACGCTGGACATTGCCAGTGGCGAAGCGGAGCGATGGGTTGGGAGCAACTGCACCAGGAGCGGGGCGCACGTTAAAGAAGCCCGAACCGATGCCAAAAGAAAAGCCGGAGTAACCGAAATTCATTGCCGTTCCATTCCAACCAGGATCAGGGCCAATGGCATTGAATACATCGGCGGCCCCATCACCAAAGATATGCAGGTTTCCTTGTGGAGTTTCCGTGCCGAGACCGACTTGACCGGAGCGGTGGATAACCAGACTATCGCTTGGCGCTCCAGTAGAAATGGTAAAGGGAACTTTGTTTGCTGTGACGTCTTGAACCACGAACTCCGTCTCGTCGCCTGCGACGTGCCACTCATAGGTCCCTTCTGGCCCACCGGTTTGATTGAGGTGTAGCGAGGGAAAGTCGCTCGTTGTGATCACGACATCGCTGTCAAAGTTAGGCGGTGGCAGGAAACAACTTACCGCAATAGTGATTGACCGGAGTGGAGAGCCTCTGCACAAGAGCAGGGATGAGAGACGAGACCATTGTGTGCTGGCTTCGGTCTAAGTATCGAAGTCTGGTCGAAGAGCTGGATGAACGCGGGCGAC
>VGTJ01000340.1 GCA_016874775.1 Deltaproteobacteria bacterium | reverse complement strand
ACGGGTGGTCCGGGCCAATGGGGACTGGGATCAGTATTGGGAGCAGCTTGCAGCGGCAGCCTGATGGTTGTCTGAGGCCCCACACTTTTAATCACACCCTGGGATCTGGGGAATCAGCAAGGCTGGCTGCTCACCCAACACATCAGCCACAATATCCTTGGCGTTAGTCAAGCTCAGGACACTCTTTACTTCAGGAATTTTGCGAAATTCGTCGGTGAGGCGCTGAATCTTTTGCAGCGTCTGCGGTGTGTAGATATTGTCCGTAATGAGTGCGATCACTGCGACATCATCACTGCCAAACATGCGCCGCACGTCCTCGTAGTAGTGTTTCTCTGGGTCACCCTCAGGGAGAAGGCTCTCAAGCGAACTGTCGATGCGGATATGGCGAGCGTGAAACGCGAAGAAGACGGTAAGGACAGCGATGATAATCAGAACGATCCAGGGTTGCCGAAGGATGACACGATGCAGAGCACTCATACCCACCTCACTGAGTGTGTGACTGCCGTCTAGCGGCGGTATACGCAGAAAACGTGCCAACGCGCAAGAGATGGTTCAAACACACACTCCGCCAGCTCGTGAGGACCTCTACTGTCGCCTCAATGTCGCCTCGATGGTGTTGCCGCCGTTGCGTGATCGACGTGAAGACGTTCCCACGCTGGTGCGCTGTTTTATCGAGCATTCGTGTCTGGCAGTGAATCGCCCCCTGATGGACATTGAACCTGCAGCACTACAGTGTCTACAAGCCTATCACTGGCCGGGTAATGTGCGGGAACTACAGAATGCGATCGAACGAGCGATGGTCTTCGCCGCGGGCTCGGTTATTGCCGTTGGTGATTTGCCAGCAGACATTCGCAGGCCCACAGAGCCGCCGGTGGTGGTGAGATCTCTCTTGCCTGGACTTGAGGACGAACTGCCGCTAGCCGAAGCGACGGATGTGTTTCTCCGTGCCAAAGTGCGAAGAGTGTTGGACGTAACTGGTGGGAGCCAGACCGAGGCCGCGCGACGCTTGGGCCTGCCGCAGTCGAATTTGTCGCGCTTGATGAAACGCCTGCGGTTACGATGAACTCTTGGTATCGGTGCACACACTTTAAGCGCTGCCGATGTCCACAGTTTGATAGTCGCGACACCCGAACACCGGAATGTCAATGTCGTCATGTGTGAGGAGCGCACGTGCACTCTCAACAATCTCCTCGACCAACGCATCGGCTGATGTGGGATCGTGATGGGTGAGTCCCAAGGCTTTTGCGCCCACCATCTTGGCCACGCGGGCACTATAATCCGGCGTGCCATGTCCCCAACCAGCGGTCATCTCATCGTACTTCTTGCGGGTGTACTGGCTGTCCATAACGAGCAAGTCGACATTCCTGAGATGGTTCGCAAAACTGCGGGGGATGCCGTCTTGGTTTTCGTGGTCGGTGACGAAGGCAAAGACCTGGCCTGTGGAGCGTTCTTCGAAGCGATAGGAAATAGTCCGCTCGGGGTGGTTACTGCGATGCATGGCAATCACCAAACACTCGGCGAGCGTGAAGCTGCGGTTCTGGGGAAACGGGATAGGCGCGCCACTGCTGACCAGACGCTCGAAGGCGTCGACCGTGAGCATTTGTTGTCCTCCCTGGGAATGGAGGATCAACACTGTGCTGTTGGGATGGGCAATGGTGAGGCACTGGATATGACTACTGATTTCGTTGAAATCAACCGGGAAATACGGTGGTCGCATGAGCGTTTGATACACCTCATGCGGGCCAATGCTTTGATCGGTAGGGCCGTAAATCGTTACTGGTATATGCTTGGCGTACGGAAAAGCGGAGAGCGCCAAACCTTGCGTATGATCGTGGTGGTAGTGCGTCTGGAGAATCGTCACTTCCTGGCCATTGTTTTGCATAAAATCGCCAGACAAAGGAACAATCCCTGTTCCTGCATCGATCACCAGCCAATGACCAGCAGGAAGACTAGAGGACTCGATACGTAGACACGTGGTGTTGCCACCATAGGCTGCCTTACTGGGGTGCGAGATCGGACAACTGCCGCGAGTGCCATAAAAAGTGACTTTCATAAGACGCCTTTCTCAGTGTTTCTCGTCAATGTTGGGCAGAAAGTATGCCATTCGCAATACTGAAGGGCCTCGTCATTGAATCATCGAGTCATTGAGTTATCGGGTGATCAGGTCATTTTTTTATTGCGTCATTGAAGCAATGGTGATTTATTCCTCGACGAGAAGTTCTTTTCAATCGATTCCGCTCCTTGCGTCAGTCAGTTGGCGCGCTTCGCACGCCCTACAACTTTGGACCTGGGACTTTGGACCTTGGACTTGTTGTGACTCTGGACTCTGGACGTTAAATCAGACCTGAGAACCTTCGTACACGTTACACTCCAGGCGCCAAATCGTGTCATTCTGAGTCCTCCACAGCGCGCGGCGCGGAGCGTGGAGGCAGAAACGAGACAGTGCTATGCTTGGCGGCACGGCCCCGACAAGCTAAGACCGGCGTTGCCAATGGTGCTGCAGGAGCCCATTTCTGAGT
>VGTJ01000339.1 GCA_016874775.1 Deltaproteobacteria bacterium | reverse complement strand
CTCCAGCTTTTCCACCAGGGCACACGTGAGCGCAGGCATACCTCCTCCTCCTTTTTCCCGGACACCCGTGCTGCCCTCTCTATCCTAACCCCTTCTTTTTACAAGACTCTAAGCGCGTTCCCCGTGGATTTAGCATCGACTTGCAGGAACACGCCAAGCTCCGTATTGGGAGGCAACTCACGACACACCTCATTCCCAGCAAGATCAACAAGGCGAAAGTCGGCTGAACCAAAAGTGCGGTCTTGTTGCTGAATGCTAATGCTGGTGTCGCAGAGAAAGAAACTCCCACTCGTGGCAGCGCGGTGCTCACGATCTTCAGCCGTCACTGAACGGGTCGTTGTTGCCGTACGCTGAGCCCCACTATTCGGCACTTGGACATGTAATACGGCAAGATTGCCAGAGAGGAGACAGGGGTTACTCCATTCAATCGTGGCTCGCCCACCGTTCGTGTCGGTTGCTTGCCCTTGCTGCATTTTGCACAGCCCCTCCTCGATCCCTTGGAACCGCGAGCCGGTAACAACAAAATTCTGTTGACTTTCTAGCCACGCAACATTCGTCTGGGTTCCGTTCTTGGGAAAGTTTGGCAGTACAAAACTACCAGCCAGCCCCAACGGAAACGACCCTAACCCGAGAGTGACGACAGTAAACGTCGCCTGTCCCACTTCGCTTCCATCGGCGAGCACCCGCACAGTGTGTGTCCCATCCCCTAGGTCATTCCAGTTCACCTGAATGCTGAACCCGTTGTTTGTATCATTACAGGTTGGTTGTGTATCACCACGAGGTTCCTGATAGACCGCAGGTATAGGTCCTTGCCCGTCGATAAACGCTTCAATGCGTGTCGCGGTACAAATCCATCCACGGATCAGCCCAACCCCGCTCTGAAACGACCCTGGCTGTGGATCTTCAAGTTTCGCATCATTACGTGGGCTGCCGCCCCCTGTCGCCGGAGTGGCTCCTGAAGATAACACAAACTGTTGGCGACTTTCTTGCCAGCGCAGACGTGTCGTTCGACCAGCTTGGGGAAAAGGCTGGACGGGAAATTCACCTTGTGCTCCGAGGAAAAATGGCTGTCCCAAAGTGGCAACGACAACCGTCGCGCGACCAACCTCCTCACCATCAGCAAGGGCACGCACAACGTGAGCTCCCTCCCCCAACTCGTTCCAGTTGATCTGGACACTGAAACCGTTATTCGTATCGCCGCACGTAGTTTGTGTATCGCCACGCTCTTCGCCATAGGCGGATTGGATAACAACGGTCGCATCAATCTCGATATCAACTCGACTGGCCGTACAGACCCAACCACGAACCAGCCCGATCCCACTCTGAAACGACCCTGGAGTCGGGGTTTCCAATATCCCTTGCTCTGCCCAAGATTGCATCGGAAACCAGAGCGCCGCCAGGCTCACTACCAGAAAACGAAAACAGCAAAAGTATTCTCTACCAACGTTTGGCATCGACATGATACTCACCCTCCTAAAAACAAATCGCGGATCCAGACTGAGTTCGTGCGATACCTGTCAAGAAAGAGGGCGACGTAAGAAGGGGAAGCGAAGATGAGCAGCAGATAAGGAGCGAGTAGTGTTGCCGATAGGGCGCAAACTCAGTCTATTCTTCGATACCGTGATTGAGAGCAAAGGTTGTTCCAGCTTACGCTCCTGTTCATCGACCGGCGCGGCTACAGATGGAATCCACAAAGACAAGAGCAATTTCGTTATTTTACAAGTGTTGCCGGTGAGCGAAGAGCGAGAGCAACAGACAAGCTCGGTTGTTCAGTGTGTCAAGTCTGTTTGACAGTGCCAGATCTTGGCACGCAAGCGGCAAAACCGAGGGTCGCTTCATTGACACTCGTATCGCGACTGGCGTACTGTGCATGCTGTCCACCCCCGATCTTTTCCTGTCTCACCTGAAAATAAGGAGGTTCGGTTATGAGTGTGTCTACACTCCCGAAAGGTAAGGTTGCAATCCTGGTCATGGATTGCCAAAACGACATCGTGCATGAACAAGGAAAATTTGGCGGTGCCCTCACTGGCGGTTCGATGCCCAGGACCATTAAAGAGCGTAATATCTTTGGCAACATCAAAAAACTGATGGTCGCTGGGCGAGCCGCCAAGGTACCGATTATCCACGTGCGTCATACCTATCGACCTGACTATGCGGATCTGCCCAGCAATATTGGTGTCTTGCGAGCGATCAAGAAAGCCCAGGCGCTTCAAGACGGAACCTGGGGAGCGGAAATCCATGCGGACCTCACTCCCGACTCATCGGATTGGGTGATTACCAAAACACGGGTCAGCTCTTTTTACGCCAGTCAACTGGAAGGCATTCTCCAGGCGCAAGGAATTACCCATCTCGTGTTGACCGGTATTGCAACTGATGGAGTGGTTGAAGGCACCGCACGTGACGGAGCCGACCGAGGGTATTACATTTTCATTCCGGACGACTGCTGCGCGGGGACGACAGAAGAAGCACATCGAGTGATCCTCGGTGGAATTCTCGGGGCGCTAACGACGGTGTGTAAGTCGGACGAAGTAGTTCAAGCGCTTGCTAAATAAAGGGGATGGGCGTTAGGGGATGGGGGTTGGCTTAAGAGAGTGTTTTGAAAAAGGGATTGGTAAGCTTGAGGGATGAATACACTGCCGCGAGTTTATCCAACGGACCTGACCATGACCGAATGGACACAATT
>VGTJ01000338.1 GCA_016874775.1 Deltaproteobacteria bacterium | reverse complement strand
GTCGCCCGCGTTCATCCAGCTCTTCGACCAGACTTCGATACTTAGACCGAAGCCAGCACACAATGGTCTCGTCTCTCATCCCTGCTCTTGTGCAGAGGCTCTCCACTCCGGTCAATCACTATTGCGGTAAGTTGTTTCCTGCCACCGCCTTAGTGCTCCACGATGCAGTCTTCTCTACTTCGTCAACGCGGCCAGGAGAAGGGGAGCTTCTGCACGTGAACCATATGTCTTCGGTCGCTACTCGCAGGCCGCACTGCGATACCCCTACAGGATTGTTTTCTAAACTGTTCGCGAGGAACACGCAAGCAAAAAATTATTGTTTCAACGAAAAGACGGCAATAACTGCTTCAAGCGTCGGCAAGGAGGGAAGATCGTCGTGTCTTGACGAGCTCATTGTCCGATGGCGAATCCATCGTGCTTCTTCAGGAAGTAGACATTGACGAAAAACATCAACCAGCGACGAGGGAATCTCGGCTCTTCCGCCAGGGATCACAAGGACTTCTCGTTGCTTCCCTGGACAGAGCGTGAGCCACTCAGAAAGAGTCTGTGTGTCATCCGGGGTGCCCATGTGTTCGACCATTGCCACAAAACGGTACCCACGCCCGTGCACGGTTTCTATGTAGCGGGGCGCATCAGCATCGTCTTTCAAGGCGTAACGCAATTCCCGGATCGACGTCGCCAGGGTAGCGTCACTCACGCAGGTCTTCCCCCACACGGCAGCAAGCAATTGAGCTTTTGTCACTAGTTGTCCAGCTTGTTCGACTAACGTACTCAACACCGCGAACGTCTTTCGTCGTAAGACAATTTCGCGGGCGCCGTGCCACAACTGTTCATTGGCTGGATCTAGACGAAAAGGCGCAAAGAAAAGTTCCGACGTCATGTGCTTCATCGGCTTGCCCTCCACTGCTTTCGCTGCCGATCAAAACACATGCCAATAGACAGGAGCAGCTACACCCCTGATATCTTGGAGGTTCCGTTATGGAAGGCCAGAACGATGAGAGACGGCATGGTATCGCTTCGCTACACAGTCGTATCAATTTGGTTCAGCGGGTTCGCGAACTTACCTATTTATCTATGCGCGAAAAAACTCAGTAATTGTCTGAGCAATCTCCGCTGGCTTCTCCATCGCTAAAAAATGGCTCGTTGCCGGAACCGTCACGAGGGTTCCACACGGAATCTGTTGCGCGACCCGTTCGGCCACAACCGCTAGAAGGGGATCTGTATATTCACCGCACAGCACAAGTGTCGGACACGCGATGTTCTTGAGTTGCGAGAAAATATCGAGCGATCTCGTCGTCGCAAAAACGTGGGCTTCGACCTCAGCTGGACACTTCAATGTCACCTGGCCATCAGGCAGGTCTCGCGTCCCATGATTCACATAATCCCACAGAACATCTTCACGCCACCTAGCAAAGGCGTCTTTTCCTTGGTAGGCAGCAAAAAGTTGTTGACGACTCTCCCAAACCACCCGCCGGCGCAGTGTACGCTCGACCAGTGGATTATTCGGCGGCGCCTGAAATTGGGGTTCTCGTGGGAAACTCACCGGTTCTAGCAAAGCAAGGCCTCGCACTTTACCTGGATGGGTTGCCGCATACAAAGAAATGAGCGCTCCTCCACCCGAATGCCCAACACCATAAAAGTCATGCAGTCGAAGGTGCGCAACGACACGTTCCACATCATGCGCCATCTTTTGCCAGTGGTCCGCACCCAGCGCTTCGGTCTCGCTATCTCCTTGACCACGCAGATCAAGGGTCACAACATGATAGTGTTCTCGCAACAGTTCAACCATTGCACGATAGAGACGCCCCAGAAATCCATTCGCATGTAAAAGCAATAGACTTGGGCCGAGTCCTCCCCAATCTGCAACATGCAGTTTCACACCATCAACCGCAACAAACTGACTTCGTGGTTCCATAGCGGTTTCGTGTAGACTGCTCAGGAACAATTGTCTAGCATCCAGAATGAGATGAGAACCAAGGGAGACTCGCACATGGCCCACGATCATCACCACAAACATGGCCATCATTCACCCACGCAGGCGCTACAGGCTGAGGAACATCACCCCCGTCCGCATTTTCAGTATTGTCCCAAATGTGGCGGTTCACTGGGGCGCCAACGACTGAAGACCCATGAGCCCGAACGCCTGGTCTGTGCGAGTTGTACGTTCATCTTTTACGATGATCCCAAAGTTGCGGCCTGCACGGTTCCCATCGTCGATGGCAAGATCGTGTTACTGAAACGCGGCATTGAGCCGAGCTACGGCAAATGGGTGTTTCCGGGTGGATTCTTAGACCGCGGGGAACGCGTCGAAGATGCCGCCGCGCGGGAAACGTGGGAGGAAGTCAATCTCAAAGTTGAAGTCACTAAGCTCATTAATGTCTATTCGTATCCTGGGTATCCTGTTGTCGTGGTTGTCTACTTGGCCAAGGTCGTCGGCGGAGACTTGCAAGCGATGGATGAAACGCTTGAGGTACGTACGTTTGCACCGCACGAGATCCCCTGGGAGGATCTCGCGTTCCCGAGTACCCGAGATGCACTCACCGACCTTCTCCAACAAGAAAGACTGCTGTAGTTTCCTCGAAATTCGCATGGCACAAGAATAAGGCATGGGCAAGAATTAAGTTACCGATTAAGAGCGAGGAAGAAGCGTATAGTTCCAATCGCCATGAAACTTACCGGGTTTGATATTGAGCGCTTGAAACTCATCGTCGGAGACCTGTAGGCCTT
>VGTJ01000337.1 GCA_016874775.1 Deltaproteobacteria bacterium | reverse complement strand
GTCGCCCGCGTTCATCCAGCTCTTCGACCAGACTTCGATACTTAGACCGAAGCCAGCACACAATGGTCTCGTCTCTCATCCCTGCTCTTGTGCAGAGGCTCTCCACTCCGGTCAATCACTATTGCGGTAAGTTGTTTCCTGCCACCGCCTAACCCGTTCGTGCTGAGCCTGTCGAAGCACGGTTTCGTTTTTTGCACTGGCCTCTGCGGAATTTATCCACAGCTTCTGAACGAAGTGAAGGGTCTCTCAGCGAGATTCTTCGCTCCGCTCAGCATGACACGTTCGAAAGGGTATTTTATGCAGGGCAGGCTGCGCTTGCCTTTTAGGCAGGCACAGCCTGCCCTACGTATTAGGAAGGTTATCGTTTCCGCAACGGTGCCAAGGCCTCGGCTGCGCGTTGCGCTTCGCGGCGCATCAATATCAGATCGGTGCCATAGAGCAGATATTGTGCACCACTATCAACGACCGCTTTCATATTTTCCGGGCGGTTGACTGCTCCGGCGGTGGCGATTCCACGCTGCTTACAGAGTTGTAGTACATGACTCTGGGCTTTGCGTAAGTCAGGATTGTCGTACTGACCTGGAACGCCAAGACTTTGCGCCAGGTCTTGATATCCAACCAGTACCAGGTCGATGCCTGGAGTCAGAATCTCGTCGATATTGTCTAGCGCTTCTTTGGTTTCCACGATCACACTCAACAGTGTGTTGTCGTTGGCGTGTTTCATGGCAACCGCGGGATCAACATCTTCATATTCTGTATTGGCGCCCATCAGAATTGCCATGCCACGTTTGCCTTCAGGATGATACTTGGCCATTTCGATGAAGCGGCGGACTTCTGCGCCGCTTTTGACGTGTGGCAAGATGAGGCTCTGACAACCGCAGTCGAGCAAGCGAGTCACATGTTGATAATCCAAATCAGGAATACGCACAATTGGTGAAATTCCTGCGGAGTGGGCATGGGCAACCATATCGACGACAGTCTCAAGATTGTATGCAGAGTGTTCAGTACAAATCATGACGTAGTCCATCCCGGCTTGGGAGAGCGTGTGTAGTACACCACGGCTTCGTGTGTCCCACAGCAGCGTGCCGAGGGCGACTCCGCCAGACTTCAAGGTCTTTTTGAGTTGATTGATGCGCATCGATAGTGTCCTCCTTTGAGGCGGCACTATCACATACCCATGCAGTGGAGGACAAGAGTAGCGTGTGACGAGTGGGAGTTCAGTTTGCTACGTAGATTCATTTTTGTCGGGCGCCCTCATGTGGCCACCTAGGAAAAGGGCACCCACATTGGGGCGCCCCGACAACACAAATCTCAACGGAACCACTATCAGCTTACGACTTTGGCTTGCTCTGCTCGACCTCGATTTTGGCAAACAAGTTATCGACGATTTTTTCGATCGTACCCAGCAGGTGGTGAAACGATTTATCCGTCCGATCAAGGAGGCGTTTCTTCATCGCGCCTTCGATATCTTTGGTCTGTTTGATCTCTCGCTTGTGTCGGGTGGTTTGCTTGGCGTAGTCGATCATGAAGACTTCAAGGTTCTCCATGACTTCCATGCCCAAGGTTTGGAAAAGTTTCTGTATCGTGGCTTGGGTGCGGAGCGCTTCAAAGGCAAAGAGCGTGTTCAGACGGCCAATTTCGGCTTCAGTCGCGAGATCGAGTCGAGTTTTTTCGACCTTCACCGCACGATCCATTTGTTCCTTGAGGAGGATAATCTCCTTGCGGAGAAACTCTTTTGTTGCTCTCCGTTTGTCAATCCACGGAATCTTGTCATTCGCTAGGAGCTGCGGGAGGGAATCGAGGGTCGGCGCGTTGACCCGCATTTCTGACCCGATTGGATCAGCCCCTTTAGGATGTTCAGGAACAGGGGTTTCTACTATTGGGGTCGGAACAAGAAGTTCACTTTTTTCTGTCATGAGATAACTCACTTATTGCACGGTCGTCAGCACTGTTTCGTAGTTGCTTTCGATCGCGCTTAAGGTTTGATCGAAGCAGGAAAGATCTTCGGTCGTCATTTTCTTGCGTCGTCGCTGTTTCGTGACATGTTGGCAGAGCACCGCGAGTTCTGTTGTTGCCTTGAGGTCAATCTTACTGACCAGAGAGAGGAACAACGCTGCTTGGGTTGAGGTTGCAATCCGGTGTTGCTCGCGAAGGAAAATCGTTTGTTCCTGTCGTCGTAGGGTGCGTACTTTTGCTCTGAATTTACGCTCGTGGCGTCGGCTTTTCCATTGACTCATGAGGCGATGCGGTGTGTGCCGTAGCCACAAGACTCCCGAACGGAGCCGATGCCAACCTTTTCGCCGCATCTGTGGTGAACTGGGACGCGGATTCCCCTCTTCCTCGGCGGTAAATACAGGGACGGACGGGGTAACAACAGATGGCAAGGAGAAAGTGCGATTGTTCGTCTGCGTTGTCGCATTTTGCGACGCACGTAATGGTGAGAATAATTGGCGGCTCTGTTGCAGTGTATCTTTATAAAGTGAGGCTGCGCGAAATTGTGATTTGCTCGGTCGCTTCGACGGTTCAATGGCTCGGCAGTGACGGAAATGGCGGAGCACGCGAATATTCTGATGGGTCAGAACTATAAGCTTCATCACATAGGACGTTGCATCGTGAGCTTCCGGTAAAGCCGCTTGACACCCGAGGTTGAGAGACAGCAAGAGCTGCTGCGTGGTTGTTCGCACCAAACTCTCACGGCCAGACCGATGCAACGAGCACGAGATGTGAAGCCCT
>VGTJ01000336.1 GCA_016874775.1 Deltaproteobacteria bacterium | reverse complement strand
AAGGCCTACAGGTCTCCGACGATGAGTTTCAAGCGCTCAATATCAAACCCGGTAAGTTTCATGGCGATTGGAACTATACGCTTCTTCCTCGCTCTTAATCGGTAACTTAATTCTTGCCCATGCCTTACTGGGAGGGGAGATGGAGGTTGCGCAAGAGCCGTCACAGGAAGGAACCGTGTGGTTTACTGTAACCCTGGAGAGACAACCACCGAAAGCCCTTGCTGCGCCACCGCCACGAGCACATTTGCACGATGTGCGAGTGCTTATCGTTGGCGATCAACAAATGACATTGCACGAACAACTCGTGAGCTGGGGGATGGCGAGCCATAGTGTTGCCGACCCTGAGTATGCCAAACAAATGTTGAGTGTCGCAGCGGAAGTTGAATCTCCCTATGATTTGGTGTTGATCAATTGGGCAACAGTGGACCACGACGTGCTCTCTTTTGTGGCAACGCTGCGCGACAACCCAACGCTCGCTGCCCTCCGGATTATCTTACTAACGGCAACCGGCAAGAAAGGTGACGCGCAACGGGCACGTCAAGCAGGGATCGACGCGTATTTACCCAAACCGGTGCCACAGTCATTACTGTTTGAGTGTCTCGCCACCGTCATGAACCAGCCACCGAAAACAGTCGCACCCAATTCATCTCTTGTGACACGCTATACGTTAAGTGAAGCACGCGCCCGGAAGCGACCTCGGGTGCTCGTGATTGATAGCGCTCCGGAAGGGCAAAAACTCGCGGCGCGGCTCCTCACACAAAGCGGCTATCGCGTCGACATTGCGACCGACGGCCATGAGGGGGTCGAAGCCCATGCCAACATTTCTTACGTCGCGGTGTTGATTGCCCACAATCTGTCTGGCATGAGCGGGATTGTCAGCGCAGCGGAAATCCGCCAGCGCGACCGTGAAGAGCAAACGTACACCCCTCTCATCGGATTGCTCGGAGACGATGGAACAACCTATGAGCAATGCTTAGAGGCTGGGATGGATGACGCCCTCGTCAAGCCACTGACCGCTCCTGACCTGATGGCCGCTCTCGAACGCCATACCAGTCGGACCTCCCCTATTGGAGATGCTGAAGTCGCATCGTCTGCACTTGCTGACGACATCGGCTTCGACGTGAGCGCAGCCTTAGCTCGTGTCGATGGAGACCAACAATTCCTCAACGAAATTATTTCTATCTTTTTACAAGAATGCCCCAAACATCTTGAGAGCATGCGAACAGCCTTGACTCATCAGGATTCACATGCCCTCACCTTCGCGGCCAATTCGCTCAGAGGATCTCTCAGCAACTTTGCCGCAGCGCCAGCCGCATCGGCAGCATTACGCTTGGAGAATCTCAGCAGACAAGGAGAACTATCCGCAGCGCACGCGGCACTCAATCAGCTCGAAGAAGCGATCACGCAACTGACACCAATGTTGCATAGCTTCGTGATGGAAAACGCTGCCTGATTGCCTACTCGAACAATATACGTGCGGGATCGGAGTTGGGGTAGCGTGCGCTGTGCGCACGCCATAAGCATTAAGCGAAGCACTAACCATATGAAATGATAGGGGAAGGCGTAGTCTCCGGTTCGGGGTACGATGGCATGAGGATGTCATCGACGAGCGAACGAGAGGAGACTGCGATGGCCAAGCCGTGGCTCAGCACCGTGGAGAAGCTAACAGAGTTTTTTTCAACCGACCAGATTGAAGCCAGTGCGCGGCGCACCAAGTTCGTGCAGCGCGCGTCTAAGATTACCGGCAAGCTGTTTGTAGCCTTGATCACCTTGGGACGCTGGAGTACCGCGAAGACGACGGTGGCGCAACTGGCCGCTAAAGCGGGGCAACTGGACGACCCGGTGGACATAACACCCGAAGCGCTGCAGCAACGGATGACGGCGCGGGCGGTGGCCTTTTTGCAGGAGTTGGTGCAGACCGCGTTTACCAAGCTCCATACCGGCGACACGATTTGTGAGGACGGGATCTTTGCGCCGTTTCCGCGTGTCCATATCGCCGACAGTACGGGCTTTGGGTTGCCGGAGAGTCTGGCCAAGGAATTTCCTGGAGCAGGCGGCAGTGGCAGCAAAGCGGGGGCAAAGATTCAACTGGTCTGGGACTACAAGAGCCATACCTTCGATCACTTCGCGCTCCTCCCGTGGAATGTTCCCGATAACAAGTATGTGGATACGGTAGTGGAGTTGGCCCGCGCAGGCGCGTTGTTTCTGTTTGATTTGGGCTACTTCAAACTCGCGGCGTTTGCCACGATTGCTGCGGCCCGGGCCTATTTCCTCAGTCGGCTCAATCATCAGACGACGGTACGGGAGATCAGGGATGGGCGCCAGCAGGCATTGGATTTGGCGCAGTGGCTCGCGCACGAAACCCCGTCAGTGATCGAGAAAGCCGTGGCGCTGGGGGCCTACGAGCGGGTCCCCGCCCGCCTGATCGCCATGCGCATGCCCGAAGCGATCGCGAATGAACGGCGGCGGCAAGCGTATGCCGTCGCCAAGCAGCGCGGGTACACACCTTCCCAGGCGTATCTCACGCTGCTGGCGTGGAATCTCTTCATTACCAATGTCCCTGCTACCGTTTGGTCCGCCCCGACCGTGGGGCTCGCGTATTCTTTACGTTGGCAAGTGGGCGTGTCCAGCCAAGGTTCTCTCACCCAGTCGGTGCAAGTCCGACCGAGGCCAACAGACTCAAGCCTCGTAGCACGGGAGGCGCCGGGGCGCGAAAGCAAGCCGGTGAAGCCCTCCG
>VGTJ01000335.1 GCA_016874775.1 Deltaproteobacteria bacterium | reverse complement strand
GCGCCAGCTTTCCTCGCCGACGCCAAACAGCGGGAGCGCGGACTTGGTATGGTTGCCCCGGTCTTCGCCCGACGCCTTTGCCGTGTAGAAGAAGCGGGCGGCGGATCCTCCTGCGTCTTCGTGTCCAAAAGTAACATGGGGAAGGTCGCGCCCCTTCGCCACGCTCTTGAACTCTCCGTTGTTTCTCGCGCTCGCCTTGCTCGGCCCCGTCACCGGAAACAACCCCACCACCTCGTCGCTGCCGTCGTGGATGAGGTTGGCGGGCCAGCGTCCGGGCGGGACATCGCCTGTCGCCATCGTTTCGCCTTTGCCTCCGGGCTGGATTTGCCCGGGCGCATAGCTGCGCGACTTCGGCCACGTTTCTACCGTCGTCCCCACCCTGCACCCATCCACGTTTATTGCCCCCGTGCCGTGCGTCAGGACATTCTCGGCCACCGTGCCGACTAGCGGCTTGCGTGCGACGGTGATAGGCTCCAGCGCGGGCTTCAACGCCGTGCCCCAGCCTTGCCATTGCTTCGCGGCGTCGGTCGCGGGTGCGGTGATGTCCACCATTGCATCGCCTTCCCATGTTGCGTGCGTGTTCTGGTGCTTCGGGCACTTCCTTCCGTTGTCGCTGTATCGTCCCACAACCTCCCGCTCGGCTCCTGCCGCCTTGTCAATCGCCTTTGACACATCAAGCGACTTGGGGAACCCGCTGCCATACACCCACGCAATCATGTCCCTTATCTCAAACCCTGCGTCCTCGATGTTCACCGCCATCCGGTGTTGCGTCCGCGTTCCAGCGAAGCTCAACAGATGCGCCCCCGGCTTGCACGCGGCGAGCACGACGCGCCAGAGGTCAACGCTTGGCACGTCGTAATCCCAAGACCGATTCATGAACCGGATTCCGTACGGTGGATCGCAGACAACAGCATCCACCGGCGCAAGTGTCGGCAGCACGTCTGCGCTGTCGCCGTGGTAGAGCGTGCATAGCGCGTTGCCGTGCCTAATGATGACGGGTTGGTTGGACATTATGCCTGCCGCCTTCTCGACCATTGACCCACCCACCCCAAGCCATGTCGCCAGCCGTTGCGGACGGCCCGATCAATCTTGGCGACAATCTTGCGAAGCTGTTTGCGGGTCATCTGTTTTGTTCGCTTGGCCGTGTTGCGACCGTCCACTGTAATTCGGGAGTTTTGTTTCGGTGTCCTTCGATGAACCGCTCAAGCGCAGGCACTTTGTCTGGCCTTGATGGGTCACGAAACCATCCAGTTCCGTCCACAGATTCACATCCTAGCCGCTCGCATGATTCGATCATTTGCGGAGCGTTCACGCGGGCGCAATGGACACGCGGGAAGTTGCTAGTCCACATTTCAAGATTCGGGAACTTCCAGCCGTCGCTTCCTCCCACAAACACCACGTCAGCATCATCCGGCACGTCGTCTGGCGTCATACTGTCCTGCACACAGAACGCCGCAGGCCAGCCGAGAGACTTGATTTCGTCGCGGTATATCGGCCAGTTGGCGAGCGTTGCTTCGCGGTTCGCCACCACATCAGGCACAGCCGCCCACAGCGGCTTTAGTCCGGTCATGCGTATCCAGCGCAGCATCTCGCGCCACGCTTCCACGTCCCACAGTTTCTTGTCGCGCCACGCCGTAAACGCGTCATTGTCCAGCACGAACGGCATCCACTTATCCACGGGGACTTTCTTGCCATAGGATGGGCCAATCAGGACACCTACCGCGCCGGGATGCTTCCCAGCCCAGTAGTGCCAGATGCGATTGGATTGTCCCATGATGAGCATCACGCGATTGCAGATTCTAGTTTCTTGCAGGCCGGACATTTTCCGCACGGGCCGGTTTTAGTCGGTTGGTAGCACGTCCAGATTTCATTCGGACGGATTCGGAAGTCTGAAGCCAGACGAGCTATCCACGTTTTTGATTTGTCGAGATATGGGGCGCAGATTTCCACGTCATAGCCCGCCGATTTCACAGCGGCATTCATCGCGTCCAGAAATGCCTTGCGGCAATCGGGGAAGTATTCAGCGTCGGCTTCGTTACACCCGATGGTTACGGTGTCAGCACCAGCCTGGCACGCGACATTCACAGCCACGCTCAAGAAGATGGCATTGCGGTTCGGCACTATCCACGATTGCTCATTCAGTCCACCGAGTTGCGGAAGTTCCATTCGCGTCCACAGCACTCCCGCCCGCTTCGCGTGCGTTATTGCAAATTGGAGTTCTTGCGCGTGGCGTTGCTTGTAATCAAAAAGCAGGGCGTGGACGTTGTGACCCTGATTTGTGAGATCGTAGAGCATCGTTACAGAGTCGAGTCCGCCCGATAGCAGATGGATTATTGTTTTCGGTATCATAAAAATTGCACTCTAACCAAGGCACAATCTTGCGAAGCTGTTTGCGGGTCATAAAAAAGGCTCCGCACCGGCCATTACCGGGCGGAGTTTTGGCGGCTGTTTCCATACAGCGACATCGCTGTCGCCGTGGTACAGCGTTGCCGTAAGGTTGCCACGGCGGAATTGGTAGGACGAAATCATGCTAGGCTTACACGCCGCACTCGCGGCGCAGGGCCAGGTATTCGGTGCGGTCTTGGTCGGTGACGTGGTGCTCGTCGTAGGCGGTGCTTTCGGGGTTGCCGGGATGCTCGGCACAGGCGCGCTCAAAGGCTTGCCGGCGCAAGTCACGCATCCAGCCCTCGGGCGCGTCCTTGGGGATGCTCCGCAAACCAGCCTCGACTTCGCGCAGGTCGGCTTGCAGGCGGCGGTAGGAGTTCAGATCGG
>VGTJ01000334.1 GCA_016874775.1 Deltaproteobacteria bacterium | reverse complement strand
CTGTATGCCGTGCGGGAGAGTTTGTTTAGTCATTACCTTCGCGCTGAACTACAAAACCCTCATGTCACGGCTTGTTAAGGTCCAAAGCGTAAGTCCTGTATACGCTTCTTCCTCGCTCTTAATCGGTAACTTAATTCTTGCCCATACCTAACCCACTGAGCAAATCGTTCTGGAGGTTCTGTCGACGTTTGGCAATCAACCCACGAAAATAAGCATAGAAAGAGACGGTTGCCTGGTTTGCCGCTTCAATAATCTCGGGAGTGACAATCGGATCAAGACTGCGGGCAAGATCTCGGGTCCACACTTTGAACTGTTCTTGATCCTCAACCGGGACACCCATCATCTCACAGATCACCATCGTCGGTAGTGGATACGCAAAGTCTGCAATCAAATCCATCGTCCCGGTAATTTGTACGTTATCTAAGAGTCCCTCGACGATCGCTTGAATACGTGGACGCATCCCCTCGGCTACGCGAGGCGTGAATGCCTTGGCCACGATCGTACGTAACCGTGTATGATCCGGCGGGTCTTTCATCAACATCCAGTTCGTTTGCATGCGCAGCAAGGGGCTATCCTCGCCTCCTTGTGCCTGCAGGAACTCCAGAAATCCGTCCCATTTATACGGATCAGCACTAAAGCGCGCAGGGTCTCGTAGTACGGCGACACAATCAGCATGGCGACTCAACACCCAACGTCCAGCAATATCGCTCCAATGCACTGGGTCTTTCGTCCGCAGCCGCTGGTAAAAAGGATACGGGTTAACGCGAAACTCTGGATCAAGCGGATTGAACTCCACGGTATCGGTCACAAGACCCCCTTCTTTCGTGCACCACAGCAGTTTTTCTTATCGTAACAAAAAAATAGGGGGCTAGCAGGCTAGCCCCCTATTCATATCGGACAGGAAATCAATTTCTACAGGAACGACGGCGCACGATACTCACCGAATACGTTACGCATGGCATCAGAAATTTCGCCAAGCGTCGCGTAGACCCGTACGGCATCAATGATCACTGGCATTAAGTTCCCACCATCACGTGCCGTCGCTTCGACCTTCTCAATAGCAGCTTTCGCAGCAGCTTGATTGCGCTCGGCGCGCACTGCTGCCAGTTTTTTCTTTTGTTGTTCTTCCAAGGCTTGGTCCACTTTCAGCAGCTCGCCCTGGTTGTCCTCTTCAACCGTAAAGTCATTAACGCCGACAATAACTTGTTCTTTACTTTCTACCGCTTGTTGATAACGGAACGCAGCTTCGTGGATCTCTCGCTGCTGATATCCAGCCTCGATGCCTTTGACCGCACCACCGAGTTTGTCGATTCGCTCGATGTATTCAACCGCCTTGGCTTCAAGCTGGTCGGTCAGTGACTCAACAAAATACGAACCAGCCATTGGATCAATCGTATCGGCTGCACCTGACTCATAGGCAATCACTTGTTGTGTACGCAACGCAATCCGCACCGCATCTTCCGTCGGCAATGCCAAGGCTTCATCTTTAGAATTGGTATGCAGCGAGTTAGTTCCGCCCAACACCGCAGCCAAAGCTTGTAAGGTCACCCGCATGATGTTGTTATCGGGCTGCTGGGCCGTCAACGTCGACCCTGCGGTTTGCGCGTGGGTCCGTAGCATCCACGAGCGTGGGTCCTTGGCTTTGAAGCGTTCCTTCATTATCTTCGCCCACAAGCGGCGTGCGGCCCGAAACTTCGCGATTTCTTCGAAGAAATTATTGTGGACATTGAAGAAGAACGACAAGCGCGAAGCAAATTTGTCGACATCAAGCCCAGCCTTCACCGCCGCTTCGACGTACGCAATGCCGTCGGCCAAAGTAAACGCGATCTCTTGCGCGGCAGTCGAGCCAGCCTCACGAATGTGATAGCCGGAGATGGAAATGGTATTCCAATTCGGTACCTGGTCAGCACAGAAGGCAAAGATATCAGTGATAATTCTCAGTGACGGAGTTGGCGGGTAGATATAGGTTCCCCGCGCCATATACTCTTTCAAGAGATCATTCTGAATCGTGCCGTTGACCTTATCCCATGTCACTCCTTGTTTCTCAGCAACTGCCAAATACAGGGCAAGCAAAATCGAAGCCGTGGCATTGATCGTCATCGAGGTGCTGACTTTGTCGAGCGGGATACCGTTGAGCAAGGTTTCCATGTCTGCCAGTGAGTCAATCGCGACCCCAGCCCGTCCAACTTCACCTGCAGCAAGAATGTGATCCGAGTCACGTCCCATCTGCGTGGGCAGGTCAAAGGCAACCGATAACCCTGTCTGTCCTTGCTCAAGGAGATAGCGATAGCGTTTATTCGACTCTTCTGCTGTCCCAAAGCCAGCATACTGGCGCATCGTCCAAAAGCGGCCACGATACATCGTTGGCTGCACACCACGAGTGAAGGGATATTGGCCAGGAAAGTCGAGCGCCTTGAGGTAATCTAAGGCAGCAGCATCCTCAGAAGTATAGACCCGTTTGATCTCAATGCCCGAGGTGGTCTCAAAGTGCTTCTTACGTTCGGGAGAACGGGGAAGCGCCTTTTGCACGACTTTCTCGTCCCATTCTTTATAAGCCTTCGCTACGTCACGCGTATCGCTCATGTCTGTCTTCGACCTCGATTCCGTAAAGATTGTGCAACCTGCCTACCGGAAATCAAGCAGCGAGACAACCAGGCAGACGGCTCGTTAGGCATGGGCAAGAATTAAGTTACCGATTAAGAGCGAGGAAGAAGCGTATAGTTCCAATCGCCATGAAACTTACCGGGTTTGATATTGAGCGCTTGAAACTCATCGTCGGAGACCTGTAGGCCTTT
>VGTJ01000333.1 GCA_016874775.1 Deltaproteobacteria bacterium | reverse complement strand
ATCAGGCAATAGGCATGCACCTGCCAGCCGGTCTTCCCGCATGCCTCACCCAAGGTTTCGATGAACCGCTCGCGATCCGGGGCATCCTTGAAAATCTCCTCCCGCCGGTCGCCCCGGTTCATGACGTGGTAGATGGCCCCGGGATACTGCACTCGAAGTTGGCGCGGCATGGCGGCGAGACCCGCCAATCAAGGAGGAATGCGCAACCTCTAAATTCACCAATAGCCGGGACTGACACCTTTTCGAGGAGCACTTGAAGTTGCTCGTGCCTGAGCCTCTGCACTTGTTGCAGGTCTCGGCGTTGGCTTGAGTGGCGGACAGAATCAGCGCCCCCAGGAGCGCCAGCGCTAAGCGGAGCATGTGTTTCATGGTTCGAATTGTTAGTCCTCGGGAATGTTACTGAGGTGCGACGATTCTCGTGCTACGCAATGCCGCGGGCCTAATTGTTGAAGGCCAACCTGTTTCTTGCCTAAACGGTCATCAAGGCTTCGCCTGGCGAGGTGCAGCCCCGGCGTTCACCTTCTCCAATTCGATTCGAAATATCTGCAAGAAAGGCTCGCGTTCCTTAATGGCTCCGCGGTTGGTCAAAAAATACACATATTTCCCATCGCTGCTGACCGCTGGGCGCTCATGGTGCGAACCACTCCGCGTTAGTTGGACAGGAGGGGTAGACGCATTCACGTCCATGAGCCAAATGTTCCAAGTCGGATTACCTTCTTCATTGCGTGTTTCATCTGAGCAAAAAACGATTCTGTTTCCATCCGGACACCACACAGGATGCCGACGATTTCCGGCTCCCCTAGAGACACGTGCTGGCTTTGAGCCATCTTCATCCATAATCCAGATTTTGCTAGACCCTTCCTCATCTGGGGCAACAAACGCCAAACGCTTCCCATCTGGAGACCAAGCCGGATTCTCACCGTGCCGCAGTGACTTTTGCTCGGAACCATCTGTTTTACATGTCCAGATTGACTTTTCCTTTCTGCCCTCAAGCACACGTGTAAATGCGATTCGCGTTCCATCCTGGTTTAATGCCGGTTCGGAGTCCACCAGCGAAGACCAACTCTCAGTAATCTTTGTAACGCCACCCTTTCCGTCAACGCGAACAGACCACAGATTGAATCT
The DNA here is from genome assembly GCA_016874775.1 of Deltaproteobacteria bacterium. Lineage (NCBI taxonomy): Bacteria > Pseudomonadati > Myxococcota > Myxococcia > Deltaproteobacteria bacterium. The sequence goes on along the minus strand of VGTJ01000333.1, from coordinate 1,692 downwards.
GTCCTTTCTAAGTCGATTTGCCGCAAAATAAACCACCTGTCCGTCGGCTGAAATAGTTGGATCTAAGTCACTGAATCTTTCATCTGTGACAAGTTTTTCGGCGCCACCTTGTAATACCCAAATATTCATGAAGAAATTTCCCATCGCTGCAGGCTGTTCAATAAACTCCGCCGGAATCTTCGAGCGCGGCCTGGAATACATCACGTGTATCCCATTCGGCATTATTGACAGCCTTGTATCGACCAATGCCCCCGCATCGAATTCGGAGACCTTTTCCGCGGGGTCGTTGGCAGGGAGTAGGTCTGAAAGACTGCTTCGCGCCTGGAACCAAGGGCCCGAGGCATCGAAAACAACTCGAAAAATCGGGACCTCAACGTATCGGATGGACTCTAATTCCGCGCGTATGCGGCCAGACTGCTCTGCCATCTGAAGTGTCAGTTGAACAGAAAACGGTGAGTTATCGCCCGGCGGCACGTCCGTCGTCCCAGTTTTTCGGGTGCGCCTAAAACCCGGCTTCTCAACTACCACCAAATGGTGTGTCCACGTGCTGCCTGGCGTGTCTTTCAAGAATTCGAACTCGTAACTCAATGGTGTTGCGCCAATCGGTTTGTTGTTCGAGAAGACTTTCGCATCCTTCTCGTTGCACTCGATGCTTACCCGAACAGTTTTCTTAGAGGCCTCCAAAGCAACAGCTACTGTCGGGCTTGTCCTCAAAGAATCCACATCGAGCAGGAGAGTCTGAGGAAAGTAGCCATTCGCAGAGATTGAAACAAGCTGCTTGTCCCAAGGTGACTTTGATGTGGCGCGACGAAACAAGACCTCGGTCGCATCACCCGGATTTGGAAGCCTTTTCCCTGCTAGAGTCACAACTGCGTCCTTCGGAGTGATTGAAAAAGCGACTGATCCCTTCGTTGTGAGTGGCTGAAGTGAGACCTCGCGTTTAAGCCACTTCTCCTTTGCGTCAGCTTCAATATTGGATATCCGTTCCGTGTGCGTTTCGTAGTCGGCAAGCTCAACCTTGAACTCTTGATAATCCACGAAATCCCGTTTATTTTCCCAACGGACCTTGAGAAAGGGAACTCCCGATTCTCGCATGACACCATTGTTAATTACCTGTGCACCAGAAGGCACCACGGTGATGAATACGTCTTTGGTGATAGATGCAGCCGGAGCTGAAGGGGTGACTTGCATTACAAGGAACGCCACTAGCAGTAAACGCAATATAGTTTTCAAATTCATTGTTTTCTTTCTTTTTGTCGTTGAGCTGATTGAGTCATCCCCCAAACGTCACACTCACGATGTCGCTGGATTGGCCGATCTGCTGGTCGTTGAGCACGCCGTAGGCGATGTATTCGCGCACCTCGGGCACACCGGGCGTCGAGAGCGGCGTGTGGTCGTTGTAGGGCGAGTTCACTGATAGGAAATTGCTTTTTTGACGCTGCGCGGTTCAGGGAGAATTGCTTTTGCGTCGGGTTCATTGGCTGTGATTTTGCGCCTTCACGGATCGTTGGCAAGCATCGTTTTCGTGACTTTTGCAAGTTTGCGCCGGTTTTGCCGGACGAGCGCTGCGCGCCGCAAGGAAACGGTCGGAAATCGCGCGGTCGGCGACCAACTCGGGGCGCACCTCACCGGCGGCGCAGTCGCCGGTGTTTTACCCGGCGCACTGAGTCGGCTCAATCGGTCAGAACATTT
>VGTJ01000332.1 GCA_016874775.1 Deltaproteobacteria bacterium | reverse complement strand
TCGGCGAGAGGCCGGGGGAAAGAAGCTCTTCAATTGTGTCCATTCGGTCATGGTCAGGTCCGTTGGATAAACTCGCGGCAGTGTATTCATCCCTCAAGCTTACCAATCCCTTTTTCAAAACACTCTTTTAGGCTCCACAGCGCAACTTGTTGCCTCACCACCAGCGGCACGCGCGGGCGAGCAGCCCGCACCAGTGAGTTACGACGCTGGCCCGCCCACGATTGATGACCCCGCGAGTATGGAACGTAAGCTTGTCGGTGGCTCGCTCCGCAATCGTGTCTCAACGCGAGCGAAGCGGCGACTGGAGGTTGCTGTCAAAGCTGGAGACCTACGCTTCTTGTCGGTACCAATTATGGTGGGACACTACGAGCAGGATCCAATCGCGGGTCCTCAAGCCCTCATCGACCGCGAACTGCTCGATGGTGCATTGAGTGAGCGCTACAGCCTGGGCCTCTACTCTGGTCAGTGTGGTACTGCTGTGGTTGTGCTGCGCGCCCCGAACGATTTCGAGCGTGCCCGAGGCACCCTGAGGGGGGCGATCGTCACTGGCCTGGGCCAATACGACGGCGCCTTGAGTTTGCAAACCTTGACCGAGTCAGTCCGCACAGGCGTACTGCGTTATCTGCTCCAGGTGGTCGATGTGTTGGGCGAATCTGAGCGCGACCTCTCGCTTGCGACATTGTTGATCGGCTACAACTCTTCGGCGAACCTCGCCGTGAGTGCATCAGTTGAGGCCTTGGTGACAGGGGTGATGGAGGCGAATGCGAAATTCAATGAAGCCGCGCGCCTGAACATCCGCGTTGCCAATCTTGATATCGTCGAGCTGTATCTCGACACGGCGATCACTGCAGTCTACGCCTTGCGTGAACTCCAACCGCGCTTGGCTGACCGTGCGGCAAGTCTGAAGACGACCCTGGTAATCCATCCCGAACTCAAAGCGGGCGATGGCTTGCGCCAACGGTTGTTCGACGATCGTAATTCGAGCTATTGGCCACGTCTGATTGTCACCGATGCCGACCGTAACGATGCGGAATGCCCGCCAGAGTGTGATGAGCAGCGATCTGTGAGCGGTGACACTGCGGTGGCAAAGGGAAGTGGCGTGTCACTCGCTACGGCTCCGCGTCCGAGTACACGCTTGGCTGACCGCTTGCGGTTCCTCTACTTAGGGCAACGGGCGCGGGCTGAGTCAGTGATGCAACAGCGTCAGCCTGGGCTCATTGAGTCGCTGGTCCGGCAGCAGATACACGTCAAGAATTGGCAGGCGGACTTTGGGCGTACGCTCTTCCAATTGATGGTGCCGCCGGATTTCAAAGATGCGGCACGCCAGCTTGAGCGACTCGTCCTGGTGGTTGATAACGCCACTGCTAACCTGCCGTGGGAGTTGATGCTGGCTGATGATCCAATGCGGCACGACAGCGACAAACGTCCACTCGCGATACGGACGGCGGTGGTTCGGCAATTGTCATCCACTCGCTTCCGCAGTCAGGTGCGTCAGGTCGTTGGGCGCAAAGCTATGGAGATTGGCAATCCGTCGGTCGAGGGGTTCGCCGACAGTTTTGTCAGTCCGACTGCAGCTCCGCTCAAACAGCCAGCGAATCTTCCTGCTGCTGAGGCGGAAGCAATTGCTGTTGTCACTCTACTCAGAAGCCTAGGGTATGAGGCTGATCTACCGGTCATCGGGAATGAACGTAAGGCCAATGAGGTGCTTGCCGCATTGTATCGCCAACCGTACCGCATCCTGCATATCTCTGCCCATGGTGTGTACAACCTGCTTCATATCGACGGTCGCATCCGCAGTGGGGTCGTGTTGTCAGACGGGCTGCTCATTACTGCTGCGGAAATCAGGGCCATGGAACTGGTGCCAGAACTGGTCTTCTTAAGTTGCTGCCATCTCGGTCAGGTGGACATGGGGCGTAACGGGAATCTCTTAGCTGCGAGTATCGCGCGCGAACTGATTGAGATCGGCGTGCGTTGTGTGATTGTGGCGGGTTGGGAGGTAACCGACCAATACGCGCAAGTATTCGGACAGGTTTTTTACGAGCAGTTACTCCAGCATGGCTGCTCTTTTGGTGAGGCCGTCCATAAAGCGCGGGTCGCTCTCTGGAAGGAGCACCCGGAAGATATCACCTGGGGAGCGTTCCAAGCCTATGGCGATGCGGGCTGGCGTGCTGAGCCGCGCACTGATGGGTTTAGGAGAAACGGTGATGCCTTGTATGCGTCGCCAGAAGAATTGCTGGACGACTTGGCGAAGATCCGCGTGGAACAGTCACGCAAGAATGATCGTCCGACCGAGCGTGACGTGCGTGCGAGGATCAATGCGATCAATCACAGACTCAAGAAACGCTGTCCCGCTGGTTGGTTAGAATTACCACCGGTACAGTCGGCACTGGGAGCGACCTGGCTGGCTCTGGGGCAGTTCGCCGAGGCCCGCAAAACGTATCTGCGTGCCATCCAGGCTGCAGATGATGCGGGTCGCGTGCCGATTCGCGATATCGAGCAGTTGGCCAATATTGAGGCACGCCTAGGTGAGAAACTTGCGGATAAGGAAAGTGAAGGAGAGGGAGCCCCGGCTCCCGAGACCACACCGCAAGAGAGACCGCTTGAGCTGATTGACCTCGCGCTGAAACGCTTAGACGCTCTGGATCAGGTAGCGATAACCCCCCTTGGTTTGGACCAAATCGCTTTAGTCCCTAACCCTGAGCGGAGCGCGCTACGCGGTAGTGCCTTCAAACGCAAGGCCGCAGTCTAGGCATGGGCAAGAATTAAGTTACCGATTAAGAGCGAGGAAGAAGCGTATAGTTCCAATCGCCATGAAACTTACCGGGTTTGATATTGAGCGCTTGAAACTCATCGTCGGAGACCTGTAGGCCTTT
>VGTJ01000331.1 GCA_016874775.1 Deltaproteobacteria bacterium | reverse complement strand
CGCCGGTCTTAGCTTGTCGGGGCCGTGCCGCCAAGCATAGCACTGTCTCGTTTCTGCCTCCACGCTCCGCGCCGCGCGCTGTGGAGGACTCAGAATGACAATGCGATCCTCTGATCATCGGCCCGACACACGCCTATTGCATAAAAAAGGAGACGTACATGGCGGATGAAATCCTCTACGAAAATCGTGGACGAGTAGTGGTTGTAACGATCAATCGACCGGAGTCGCGTAATGCTATTAACAGCGCTGTACGTGAAGGCTTAGCCGCAGCGTGGGAGCGCTTTGCTAAAGACGAGAACGCACGGGTGGCAATCCTGACTGGTGCTGGTGACAAAGCCTTCTGTGCAGGAGCCGACCTCAAGGAGATGGCGTCCCGGCAGCTCGGTCAACTACCGCGTAATTTTTTGCCAACCCTCAATGTGAATGTTCATGTCGCCAAACCGGTGATCGCTGCGGTGAATGGGGTAGCGTATGCCGGAGGATGGCTGTTTGCCCAGATGTGCGACCTGATTGTCGCCTCTGAGACTGCACGCTTTGGCATCACTGAGGCGAAAGTTGGACGTGGATTCCCCTGGGCTGTACCGCTCACGCATATGATCCCACAGAAAGTGTTATTAGAGATCTTGCTTACCGGTGACCCAATGAGTGCACACCGCGCGTATGAAATTGGTTTCGTCAATCACGTCTTTCCTGCTGACCAGCTCATGACAAAAGCGATGCAACTTGCAGAAACAATCGCTGACAATGCGCCGCTGACTGTCGCCGCAGCCAAGGAGATGGTTTATATGGTCACCGATATGGGACGTATGGCTGGACTCGAAGCCGCACGGCACCTCTTCGATCATGTGTATAAGAGTGAAGATGCTCAGGAAGGGCCACGCGCGTTTGCTGAGAAGCGTAAGCCCAATTGGAAAGGGCGATGAGGGAAAAGAAGCATTTTCTCTTCGTGTGTAGCCGGAACCGTTTGCGTAGTCCGACTGCTGAGCGGTTATTTTCCTCTTATCCCGATATTGAGGTTGCCTCTGCAGGGACAGCCCCTGACGCAGAGGAACCTCTCTCTCGTGATTTGCTCACATGGGCAGATCTCGTTTTTGTCATGGAGAAAAGTCAACAGAGAAAGTTGACCAGGCAGTTTGGTTCGATGCTCAAGAACAAGCGAGTTATCTGTTTAGATATTTCTGATCAGTATGCTTACATGGATCCCGCGCTTGTTCGACTCTTGCAGCGTAAAGTCTCGCCCTTCTTGGCGAAGCGGTAGCCATCGGTAGTGGTTATAACTTGACCCCACACATGTCCTTATGGTGTGCTACTGAAAGGTGAGTCTGTGTTTGGGAGGATGATTGTACCGTGTGGTCGCCAGAGCTGCTTTTTCTTTTATTGCAAACCGTTGCCATCTTTATTGGCCTCAGTCTCTTCTATTGGATCATCTTCAAAGCTCTCCGTTGGCGTTCTCCACTATTGCGGACACTCACTGCTCGTATCCGTTTCTGGATGTATCTCTTTGTTCCGCTCATCCCTCTCGCCTGGTTGTTGACGCAGCTTGATCTCCTACCAATACGCGCACTCCATCCTTCCCGATCGTTGTTGCGTTCTGTTGACTCCGTACTGCTTGTCGTCACCATTATTGCTCTCGTCGAGGCGGTGAGTGCATTCATTTCTGACTACTTATTTGCCGTGCGGCGCAATACGCCAGTCCCACAGATTGTGCAGTCGCTGGTGCGCGGCGTTGTGTATCTTCTGGTATTTCTTTTCTTGTTGCCACAAATCTTTGCCTGGCGTGACATTGCCGGACTGGTCACGAGTTCGGCGATCCTGTCGGTTATTCTTGGTCTCGCGTTACAAGAGACGCTCGGCAACCTTTTTGCCGGAATCGGGATGCAAATTACTCGCCCCTATTTGATTGGGCAGTGGGTCAAACTTGGGTCACACGAGGGACGTATCGAGAGTGCAGATTGGCGATCGGTGACGATCCTGACGCGGCAAGGAGATCATATCTCGTTTCCTCAAAGCATGGTTGCCAAGATGGAAATTCATAATTTCTCCTTTCCCTCGCGGCTTCATGCGTGTGAGATTCGGGTCGGGGTCCACTACAAGCATCCGCCGTCTACCGTCGAAGTGATTCTCTTGCGCTGCGCACGTGAGGTATCTGGGGTACTCGATCAGCCACCGCCAGAAGTTCGCCTGACGGACTATCTCGATTTTGCCGTGCTGTACACCATCAAGCTCTGGATTGACGACTTTTCTCGGTTACAAGTGATTGAATCTGATGTGCGAAAGCGGATGTGGTACCACTTTCGTCGCGAGCAAATTACGATTCCTTTTCCGATCCGTGAATTACATCATCAACGAGCGATTCCGGTGACTGATGCGGCGGCTGAACGTTTACAACTCTTGCATGAGATTGAATTCCTTAACGTGCTCACTGACGAACAGCGGCAAGAACTCGCGCGGCGTTTAGCAACGCAGATTTTTGCCCGTGGCGAAACCATCTGCCATCAGGGAGAAGCGGGGAATACCTTCTACATCATCAAGAGCGGCCAGGTGGAAGTTTCAACGCGGAACGGGGCTGGCCGCGCAGCTGTCCTGCGGCAGATGACAGCTGGTGAGTTTTTCGGTGAGATTTCTCTACTTACTGGTGAACCACGTAGCGCGACCATTGTCGCTTTGGAAGACACAGAAGTACTAACGATGAACAAAGAGGACATGCGTGCGATGTTGGCAACGAATAGCCAACTGGCTGATCATATGAGTGAAGTGCGTACCCTTCCGGCAAAACTGGTTGACTTTCGTATGTCTCGTTTATTTGGATGCTCGGTGACGAGTACGGGTGCAAGTGTCCCGGAGTAGGTGTGGACTTCACGGACGGCGGTGGGATCTGCTATAAGCC
>VGTJ01000330.1 GCA_016874775.1 Deltaproteobacteria bacterium | reverse complement strand
CAAAGGCCTACAGGTCTCCGACGATGAGTTTCAAGCGCTCAATATCAAACCCGGTAAGTTTCATGGCGATTGGAACTATACGCTTCTTCCTCGCTCTTAATCGGTAACTTAATTCTTGCCCATGCCTTAGGCGACGAGCACGCTGCCCATCTGATTGGCACCCTCCTGGTAGGCAAGCATACTGGCTTTGCAACCCTCAAGCAGATGTTTGGTGACGGTTGGAAACAAGAACTGGACGATTTGTACATCGGGCAAAGCTATTACTTTGCCTTACTCTTTTCTGCCCGTATTGAAGACGCCCAGGTTTTTGCCGAGAAGCTCACCCATCGGTACTCTGAGATTCCGGCAGCGCGGCGTTTCTGGCAAGAGCGTCTGGCAGATGCGTTGGTCTTGGCCGGAAGAATTGCTGAAGCTCGTCATCTCTATACGAGCATCCTTCAGCAGTGTCCTGCATGTTCTACAACACAGCAACGACTCCATGCGTTAAACGAGGAGTAAGAAAGGTCATCCATGAAACACATACTTCGCATTCTCCTTTTAATTACGATTGTGAATGTCTCTGCTGCACCGGCAATGACGATTGACGAAGCGTACCAAGCGATCCCCCACAAGCGCACGGCGTACGATGCCCAGCGTAGTACCCTCAATACTGAAGAACGGGAGTTCCTGGCGAAACTTTTTACGCTGTCAGACCAGGCGTTGATTGAACGGGTCGAGGCACTCACTGCATGGCGGAAAGGAGAACGGCAACAGCTCGAACACTATGATGCGCAAGTGTCGCGTATTCTGGCCACCCTCCGTGCGTTGACTGGACCGGCCTCAGCTCATGGACTCGTGGCGACTCTCAGTCAGGCAATCGAGCATCAACGTGCCTTTTTCCGCACTGCGTTGACTTCGCTGCCACAAGAGGTGCAACTCGGGAGAGATCCGAACGTCCTGACCGCCAGCCGTGAACTGCGGCGTCTCTATACTGACCTGATGACACGCTACAGCGGCGAACATGCGCATAACCGAGACGCATTTTACCAACACTTGTGCGCACTGGATTTTCTCTAAACAGGGAATTTTTCGTATTCCATCCTTGACTTCGCCCTCTCAGTGCTCAATAGTCGCCGAAGGCAAATACACTTTGAGGGGGTATCGCTATGAAGCTATACAATCTGGCATTGAGCAACTTTGCGGCCAAGAGTCGTATTGCCATCTATGAAAAAGGATTAAACGTCGAGCTTGTCGATGTACCAGGTGGCTTAGGCTCAGCAGATTACAAGAAAGTGAATCCGCTGGGAAAAGTGCCCGCGCTGCTGCTCGATAACGGTCAGCTCATCGCAGAGTCGGAACTCATTAACGAATACCTGGAGGAAAAATTCCCCGAGAAGCCGCTCTTACCGAAAGATGCTGAAGGCCGTGCGAAAGTTCGTGCCTTCACTCGTTTCCATGATCTCTACCTTGAGCCACCGATGCGGGCCACGTTCCCGAAGCTGTTCGGACAACAGCTTGATGATAAGTTCGTGCAAGAAAAAATTGCCGAAGTGAACAATCGCCTGGATCAGCTCGAAGGGATGATCGGGAGCCCCTGCGCCGCTGGAAGTTCGTTTACTCTTGCTGACTGCGCATTGGCGCCGACGATGTTCTTCTTAACGACATTCTTGCCACAGTTTGGGTCGAAGCTGCCAACTGAAGGTCGGCCAAAGATTGCGGCATGGTGGACCGCGGTGCAAGCGCACCCATCAGCCAAGAAAGCCCTTGATGAGCAACGGGCCGCGTTGGCTGCGATGATGAAGAAGTAGCCATTAGTGTCTGCTGAACGAGGGGCGTAGATGATACGCCCCTTTTTTATTGCGTTCATGGAGTGAGGTGCCTACGGTGAGATTCTACTTCGTTGCTGTAGGCACTGTGCTGCTTGGAGTCTCGATATATCTCTTTATTCGTCGGCTGGCTGCGTTGCTCTTCGGCGTGTCAACTGTTGGACGAATTGAGGGCCATGCTGCTCACACCTTAGATGATAGTATCGCGTATCATCCAATTGTGACATTCATCGATGAAAGCGATCGCAGTCACCGCTTCCGATCTACAGCAGGAGCTTCAAGTCGATCCCCTGCAGTAGGTGCGGACGTGCGTGTGCGTTATTTGCCCTCGAACCCTGAGATCGTCTACGTTGAGTCCTTCTTGCATATGTGGGCAGCGCCACTTGGTTGTGCTGTTCTTGGGTTGGCTGCGTTAGCGGTACTGTGGGGTGACTAGGTCTGCTACCAGGTTCCACAGCATGCTTCAATAGCTCGATGACTCAATCGCTCAATTCTTCAAGCAGTGCCTTGGCCTCTTGCAAATCCTTGGTATCAAAGCCTTCGGTGAACCAGGCGTACAGCGTGGATAACATTTTGTGTGTTTGAGCAAGTTTGTCGCGTGCGACGTGGTGCGTGGTGTATGTTGCATGAGCAACGGCGTGTTGTCGTAGGCGTACTAGACTCATGATGGCGCGCAATTCAAGGGACTTGGCTTGCTGTTGCTGGGCAATGGCGATGGCTTTGAGAAAACATTCCTCCGCCTTCTGTACCCTTTTAGGGGTAGGCTTTTAGGCTGAGAAAAGACGAGACGTCATTCCCGCGAATGCGGGAATCCAGGGGGAATACGCAATCGTTCAGGGGTGAAGCTCCTGGATGCCCGCCTGCGCGGGCATGACGAACACGCGGCTCCTCACGAGGGGAAATCTGCGCCAATTGAGGCTTGGATAAAAAACCTACCCTTATGAGCCTCCTGGACCCCCTCCGCCCCACTTGGGGCATCCCTGTAAAGGTCGGTTGACTACCGTCGCATCGCCAGAATCCGCGCAGTCGATACGTGCGTTTGTTTTTTGCCACTCAGTTTGTGAGGTACTGGCTTCTTCGGCCCGCGTTTGGACTTGGTGTA
>VGTJ01000329.1 GCA_016874775.1 Deltaproteobacteria bacterium | reverse complement strand
GTCGCCCGCGTTCATCCAGCTCTTCGACCAGACTTCGATACTTAGACCGAAGCCAGCACACAATGGTCTCGTCTCTCATCCCTGCTCTTGTGCAGAGGCTCTCCACTCCGGTCAATCACTATTGCGGTAAGTTGTTTCCTGCCACCGCCTTACTTTCGGAGAGCACGGCAACAGCTGACAAAACAGAAAAGAAGCTGATCTATCAGAACCAGCTCAAAGTCGCTGAATACTTCTGGTTCGATCCGTTTGCCCCTGACGATTTTTCCGGGTTTGGTTTACAGCACGGCGTGTATGTCCCCATCCCTTCTGATGACCAAGGTCGGTTAGCCAGTCGCTGTCTAGATCTGATGTTGGTTCGCTGGCATGGTGTGTATGAAGGTGTCGAGACCACGTGGTTACGCTGGGCCACACGAGAGGGGCAATTGTTACCGACGAAAGATAAAAAGCTCCAGACTGCCGAGCAGCACGCTGGGGAGGCAGAGCAACGGGCCAAAACTGCCGAGCAGCACGCCGGAGAAGCAGAGCAACGAGCCAGGACTGCCGAGCAGCGGGCAGCAGATGCAGAAGCGGAGATTGCGCGCCTCCGGACATTATTAGCAGAGAGCAAGTCATGATCCTTGCAATCCTCAATACAGCGTCCTAGAGTAAGCGCCTCTGGAGGGGACGTCTATGGCAACTGTCACTGCATCAGCACATTTCAATCCTGCTGAAGACTTTATTGAAAAACTCTATGAACAGGGAGTGACAGACGGCCTCCCTGTTGTGCCGCCGACCCGAGATCGTGTCGCCTATATGCTTTCAGGTGCCCCTGATCGTGCTCGTGATGAATTACTTGGTACGATCGGCCCGCAGTATGGTGAAGCCACAGTCGAGAAGGTTGCTATTAATGCCGTCATGGCTGGATGCAAGCCGGAATACTTCCCGGTTGTCTTGGCTGGAGTGGAAGGTTTGTGTGACGAGAAAATGTGTGCGCACGGTATGAACGTGACACTCTTTTCTGCAGCACCGTGGGCAATCATCAATGGCCCAATCCGCTCCATGATCGGTCTCAATGGTGGCCACAATGCCCTTGGGCATGGCTTTCGTGCGAACGCCACGATTGGCCGTGCACTTCGCTTGGTAATCATGAACATCGGTGGAGCGCGCCCACATGAACTCACCAAGGCGACAATGGGCCATCCTGGCCAATACTCTGCAGTCATTGCCGAGAATGAAGAAGAGTCTCCCTGGGAACCATTTCATACTGAGCGAGGCTGCAGTGCCGATGACTCAGCCATTACTCTCTTTGCTGGCGGCTCGCCGCAACAGATCAGCGATTTTCAAAGTCGTAGCGCTGAGCAGTTACTGTGGTCGATTGGTCGCACGATGGGTGGTGGGCTGTGGAACTACAAAAACTATCCACTCTTTGGTGATACCATTCTCGTCTTGAGCCCTGAACATGCCCAAACCATTGCTGCGGACGGATTGTCACAAAAAGATGTCCGCCAGTTTCTGTATGAGAACGTGACGCTTTCGCTCGACGATCTCAAACCAGGCAAGGAAGGTGGCGAGGGATTCGGCTCGGCGCTGCTCAGTACGGGAAGCAACAAAGGTTTCGTGGTGGGTGACCGCGTCCGTAAGTTTCGCTCGCCGGATTCAATTTTTGTGGTGGTTGCGGGTGGAACCGCTGGGCGCTTTTCGGCTGCGATTCCAGGCTGGGTAGCTGACGATTTGGGCAGCACTCCAGTGACAAAACGGATTCAAGTGGACTAACATGAAGTAAGAGAAAGGAGGCAAACGTATGGCCGACGAAATGCTTAGCCCGATTGGCTATGGTGGAAAAGCGGAGAAAGCGCTTGCACCGCGATTGTCGAGTCTCAATGGCAAGACGATCGCTCTGGTCGATATTAGTTTTCCCAACAGTAAGGTTTTTCTCGATCGTGTGGAGACGTTGCTCAAAGACCGCTTCGGCGTTGCGCAGGTAGTGCGGCACGCCAAGCCGTCACCAGCCCGTATGGCCAAACCAGAAGTGAGGAAAGATATTCTCTCACGCTGTCACGGTGTGGTCGAAGCGGTCAGTTCGTGAGGATCGTGTATATCGTGCAGTTCGCACGATGTTGCCTACTTTGAAGAAAACGGCATTCCGACCGCCAATATCTCTACAACTGAGTTTGTGGCTGCTGCTCGTCTGCAGTGCAAAAACCTCGGTATTCCATCCTATGAAGTGATTACTGTCCCCCATCCCATCGTGCCGCTTACCCAAGAAGAAGTATGGGCACGGGCTGATGCAGTCATCGATTCGGTTGTCGCCAAGCTGATCGGCAACGAGGCTCGGGCTGCGGCATTGTAGTCATGCCACGGAGAGGCGCCCCGCCGGGGCGTCTCGATAGCCTTCCTTCCTACAATAAACCCTCTCTTCCACCTACCGATATTTGGTGTGTTGAATTGTCGGCTTGAGTTAGGAGAGGAGGGTCGTTTGTGTTTCCTGCAACTTTGCTTGATGGCTACACCGGCAAGCGCCGCACGGTGGAGGTCACTCTTGAACCTCACCGTCTTCGTGTCTTCACCGAAGATGGGGAACCGCTGAATGATTGGGCGGTCAAAGGACTACAGTTTGCCGAGAAAGTGGAACGTGGACGTCCGGTCCGTTTCGCGCATGCTGAGCATGGACGTTCACGACTGATCGTTGAGAATCCCGCCATCTTACGGGAACTCCGAAGCGCGGGAATTACGTTGCGCGCCAATCGCTCTGCTTGGGGAGGACTTCCCCGCTGGGCAACCGTGAGTCTGGTCGTGTTTGGGGTACTTGCTCTCGGACTGTTGAGTGGCAGCACCCTGGTGACCGATTCGTTAGGCATGGGCAAGAATTAAGTTACCGATTAAGAGCGAGGAAGAAGCGTATAGTTCCAATCGCCATGAAACTTACCGGGTTTGATATTGAGCGCTTGAAACTCATCGTCGGAGACCTGT
>VGTJ01000328.1 GCA_016874775.1 Deltaproteobacteria bacterium | reverse complement strand
TTGTCTTTGTAACTTTGATGGTCGGTCACGCCATCAGAACTTAACATCAAAACTCTGGTGGGCGTTGAGGGACTTGAACCCCCGACCCTCTCCTTGTAAGGGTCGCAAGGGCTTATCAGCTACAACCTGCAGTGACTAATGGTAGTGAACCCAGAAATTTAGTTACCGAATCAGTTCCTTCTTTGTCAGATCTCAGTGGCGCCTGCATTCGTGGCAACAGGCCGGACTGAAATCAATTCCCGTCCCCGAAGAAGAGCCGGCTCTTTCGATTTATGACAGAAAGTGGAATGTTAACGTCGGGGAATGGTCGCTGAGCTCGCACAAATAGCCGGGATCCCGCTGGGGGTGATTCGCCTGATCGGGGCGGAGATTGTTTTTGGAAGCGATAATGATGGAAATAGCCGAGGCCGGGTGTGGCTTCCACTTCAAGCTTCCAATCATTTGATTTACGGGAAAAACGGTGTTGGGAAGTCAACTATCGTCAATCTGCTCCGATGCGCGCTCACCGGAGAGGAACCTTTGGACGATGCTCGAATTGACCTATTCATAGAGCTCGACGAAAATGCGCCACTCCCGATACGCGAACACGCTCAGGAATTCGTTGTAATAGATGGCCTCGACTCCGATGGGGAAGAATCGTCTCGAATACCTCTTTCGATCGATTCGGATCATGATGAGAACGAAAACGAAAAGGAGACCGAGTGGGGGGAAAGCGAAGAGGATGATGCGAGTGATTTGGGTCTGCTGGCTGACGGTTCAGGAGACGACGAGCAGAGTGAGACATACGACGCCGAGGATCATTTATTTCTAGATACCGAAGAGCTAGTGAAAGCGATATCTGAATGTAGTTTTTTTCAACAACACTGCCCTGCTATTGGGATGGAGTTTGACGCATTCGACGCGATCCAGCGACTTTTTGCCGACAACGATCAGGGCATTGACATGGAACAGTTTGTCAGTCGTTCCTGGAACGACCTTTCGGGTGTTTCGCTTCGTCAAGCGCGCAATACATGGCTTGCATACTGCTATCTTGAAGACAAAAATTCAGACTTTGGCCACAACGAAAAGACTCTGTCAATAGTCGCACGCGCCTACCGGGAGGCTGCAGCCCAAAGCTATTACTGCCTGACACCGGTCGGTAAAAGCGAAGCTCCAGAGTGGGAGTTGACCGTCGCATGCAAAGCTTCACATGCCACATCTGGGCTTAAGGATTTATACAGCCTGTTCGAAGCTTGTCGCGAGGCTGCTGAAACCGACGAACTCGCGGATTTGGACAGCGAACTAGATCCTCGGGCTCTTCTCCCATCAATGGCGTTAACAGATTGGGAATATCCAACCGAAAACCAGTTCTTAGAGCCATCCACAGAGCATCCGTACCGAAAACTGCGACCATATATGGAACGAACACCAAGAGTCAAAGCGGACTTCCTCCACTGGGATGATTTGCTAGAGGTCCTAAACCTTTCAGACTTCTTTGATTACTCCAAATGGCGTCTCGAAACATCTAAGGCTCTTTTCCCAGCCGATTCAGATGAAGGTTCATGGACGGTAATTTTCTCGAATGGCCCAGACGGTGTAGAAGACTCAATTGAGTCATCAAAGCTCGACGAACTCAAAAAACTTATCCAACAAGTTGCCGAGGCAGTATCAAAAATGGATATCAATGTTCTCGACATCAGGATCCAAACAAGCACCGATTTCACTAAATGGATTTCAGGTCAAGGCATCGAGCTACAAGCACAAGACGCCACTACCAGGTCATGGGTCGACTTCATCGAGTTAAGCAGCGCCCAACAGCACATCATCTCTTCGGTGCTTCGTTTAATTCAACCGAAAACCGCCCGAGACAGCAATTCGCCGCCTTTCAGAATCGTCCTGGGTGATGAACCCGACCGAAACATGCACCAAATAGCTATTCGACATTTCTATGAGTTCTTAGACCGAAAAGAAACTTGCTCCTACCTGTCCACACACTCGTCAGTTGCGCTTTCGCTGCCTTCGTTCTCTCGCCTACACGCCTACCGTAAACCATCTGGGAATATTCGATTAGTGCCATGGACACCAATATTCTTGGCAAAATCTGAAGGATTCGATCTCGGTGTCGACAAGACGGCTCTCCTATCTGCTGTGAGCTTGGTCATCCTTGTCGAAGGTGCACACGACGAAGAAGCGATCAAACTCCTACTTACCCAAACTGATTCTCAGGTTTACAATCGCGTCCTGGTACTGCCCTGGCGAGGTCATAGAACGATGAACACGATCGCCGATTCTTACGTTTGGATGAACATGACAGACGCCCGCATACTCGTTGTCGTTGACAACAGTCGAGCCCAGATAATCAACAAATGGTGTGAGATCATAAAAAAATCATTTACTGAAGGCCGACCACTAGCCAAAATCACACGCGAACTTCGGGAAAGCAGCGGACTCTCCGGCGAAGAGAAAACTCTTAGGGACCTCCTTGAACGGTCAATCCAAATCGGTGTAGCCGATCGGGTATTTGCCTTCGGTTTCTCTCGCGGCGACATTATCGAATACGCAGACCCAGCAGACTTCGGTTTGAAAAAAAGTTGGCAAGACCTCCGTCGCGACTACCAACGCAGCACGAACCGAACATCTTTCAAAGATTGGCTTCGAAGTGAGCATGCTGCTCGAATATCAACCAAGGCCGTAACTGCAGCATTTGCCAATCTTGACCACCTTGATGACGATCTCGTAAATTTGCTGAAACTCATCAAAGACATCGGTTGAAAAACTTCCCAAAAGATATAGCCGCCAATACCAGGAACCTCAGAGCCACAAATGATCCAGGTGCCCGGAGATAACCATTCCTGGGATGCGGTAATCGAATGCCTTCCAACAAGCCTCAAAGCATATGAGGCTTTGCGCAGGCTGCCCGAAATGACAATTATTTTGTGATGAATGGCGTTGAAGCTACTAGCGCTAACCGTGATCTGGGTTGCGGCTG
>VGTJ01000327.1 GCA_016874775.1 Deltaproteobacteria bacterium | reverse complement strand
GTCGCCCGCGTTCATCCAGCTCTTCGACCAGACTTCGATACTTAGACCGAAGCCAGCACACAATGGTCTCGTCTCTCATCCCTGCTCTTGTGCAGAGGCTCTCCACTCCGGTCAATCACTATTGCGGTAAGTTGTTTCCTGCCACCGCCTAAAGCGATATATCGAATGAGTATGGTGACTGAACTTGAACAAGCGCAGGCACGGCTCACCAGCCTGATTGAAATGAATCAGCTTTTAGTGAGCACGGTTGAGCCAGAAGAGCTCCTGCACGTTATTCTGGCTGCAGCGATTCGTCTGTTTGCGGTCGAGGGATGCAGTATCGGGCTCGTTGATGCACCGGCGCAACAATTGGCATTCACTGCGATGGAGGGGAAAGCCAAGGTTGATGAGTTTCGCATCGCGCTCGATCAAGGAATTGCTGGCTGGGTTGCGCGCACTGGGAAAGAAGTCTTTTCCAATAATGCGTCGCAAGACCCACGGTTCTTCGGCGGTGTAGACAAGAAGACCGGTTTTCAGACGAAGTCTGTGATGTGTGCACCACTGAAGCAGTACGACCGTGTGATCGGAGTACTAGAGGCACTCAACACGACCAACCCGAAGGGATTTACCGATGCCGATCTGCAGCTCTTTCTTGCCTTTGCGAGCTTAGCGGTGACCGCACTCTCACGTGCAAAAGCGTTTGCCAGCGTGCGCAACGTCAATGCCGTGTTTCAAGAAACCGTGCAGGGGCGGTATCGTTTAGTAACCGGATCAAGAGCAGCGATGCGCGAAACGTTACGTCTGGCACGCGCTGCTGCAGTAACGCCGACTACCGTGCTCCTTCTTGGCGACAGTGGGACTGGCAAGGAAGTCGTTGCCCGCTCAATTCATGAATGGAGTCCACGGGCAGAGCAGCCATTTATTGCCGTGAACTGCACGGCGCTGACCGCGGAGTTGTTGGAAAGTGAACTCTTTGGCCATGAAAAGGGTGCGTTTACCGGCGCGACAGCGCAAAAAAAAGGCAAGTTTGAGTTGGCAGATAGCGGAACTATCTTTCTTGATGAGATTGGCGACCTCGCGCCGAACCTGCAAGTGAAGTTGCTCCGCGTCTTGCAAGACAAAGAGTTCCAACGCGTAGGTGGTGTCAAAGACCTACGTGTTGATGTTCGCATTCTTGCGGCGACCAATCGCGACTTGTTACACGCAATGCGCAAAGGTACTTTTCGTGAGGATTTGTACTATCGTCTCAATGTCGTAGCGCTGACTCTTCCCGCACTGCGTGAGCGCTGTGAGGATATTCCAGCCTTGGTGCAGCATTTTATTGAACACTACTGTCGTGAAATGAATCATGTGCCGATGACGATTACGTCGGAAGCCTTGACGTGCTTACAGCACTATACCTGGCCGGGCAACGTACGAGAGCTGCAAAACGTTATCGAACGGGCAGTCGTGCTTTCGCAGGGGCCATGCATTACGGTAGACGACTTGCCACGAGAAGTGACCGGGCACGGCAAGGCGCAATCTCCTTCCACCGTACAGATCGACGATATCGATGAGTCGTTATCGTTGTCTGTCGCAATTGATGAGTTTACCCGGAGGCGAATCAGTTCAGCATTACTTGCCTCGGGAGGCAATCAAACTGAAGCCGCACGACAGCTACAGTTACCACAGTCCAACTTGTCGCGGATCATGAAACGGTTGGGAATGAGGTGAGGAAAGGCTATAGGGTGCAGGCTATAGGCTAAAGGGAAAGGCAGACATTGTAGCGTGCGCTATGCGCGCGAGTGAAAACTCCAAAAAGGGGGAGTCATGGAAACCACGCGAGAATACTGGGAAGCTGTCCATCAGGCAGAGGAACAACTTTTACCGTTCCTCCGTATGTTTGAGGAAATCCAAGAAGAGGTTCACTTCGGTCGTGAACGCGACGCGCAAGAGCGGATGCGCACGACTGCTGAAACGATCTTCCCGGCCCTCACTGAAACGTTCACCAAACTCACGCCTCCAGCAGAGGATCAGTCGTTTCACACAAAGTTCTGTGAGGCGCTTGCCAACTGTAATGAAGCCTATGCAGGTTTACTAAAAGGTGCCGGACGCAATTTTGCTGAATGGTTTCTGCGCAGCCGTCAGGCACAGTGCCAAGCGTTGTACCTGCTGTACGACTTGCGCGCTCAATTGCCAACGCTCCGGCAGTACTGGGTGACATCCGAGGCCCTCTCATCATGGCAGCAATTAGAGACACAAGCTGCCGGATTAACTGTTCCTACTGGATTTACACAGAAGCCACGGACCGACACGCATCACCAATACTCACTCTATGTGCCAGAGAACTACACCCCACAACAAAACTGGCCGCTCATTGTCTGCTTGCATGGTGGCTATGGGCAAGGCAACGAATATATCTGGACGTGGCTGCGACCCGCGAAGAGTAACGGCTACCTCTTGCTTTCGCCCAAGTCGATCGGTCCCACGTGGTCAGTCTTACAGCCACCGCTCGATATTCGTTCGATGCAAGCGATGATCGCAGAAGTCTGTGACACCTACAGCGTTGACCGCAAGCGAGTATACTTGTCCGGGCTTTCCGATGGTGGGACCTTCTCGTACATTTTCGGTCTTGCGTCTGCAGAATTGTTTGCCGGTATTGCCCCAATTGCCGGGGATTTTCATCCGATGATGGACCCGCTGCTGCGGCAAAAGAAAGGTGTCGATACCCCACTTCTTGTGATACACGGGGCGCACGATAAGATTTTCCCAATTGAGACCGCTCGACAAGCCTGCCAACTTTTCGAGCGCCTTGGGTACAAAGTAACGTATCGCGAACTTCCTGATTGGGGCCATGCGTATCCATACAAGATTAACCAGCAGATGGTGTTGCCGTGGTTTGTTGGACTCGGGAGGGGAAGCGAAGAATTGAAGGGCTCTTGATAGAGGCTTAGAGAGTGTTTTGAAAAAGGGATTGGTAAGCTTGAGGGATGAATACACTGCCGCGAGTTTATCCAACGGACCTGACCATGACCGAATGGACACAATTGAAGAGCTTCTTTCCCCCGGCCTCTCGC
>VGTJ01000326.1 GCA_016874775.1 Deltaproteobacteria bacterium | reverse complement strand
GCGCTTGGAGGTGGTGCGCCGTTCGGCAGACGCCAAAGGCTTTACCGTGTTGCCCCGCCGCTGGGTGGTGGAGCGGTCCTTCGGTTGGCTGGGGCGCTAGCGGCGCTTGTGTCGGGACTTCGAACATACCACCGTTTCCAGTGACGCTATGGTGTACTTGGCCAGTATCCGGCGCACGCTGCGGATGGTGACGACGGAAAATACGAATTAAAAAACACTTTCTAAGGGAACAGCAAGCTTCTCGGTTATCGCGGTCACGGCTGCTTCACGATTGATACGCAAGGTAGAGTCAGCAATGCTGTCCGGGTTCATGTAGCCAAGCACTACGTTGGCATCAGTCACTGTTGGTTCTTTCCCGCCGCGACCATAACACACCGGGCCGGGCTCTGCGCCTGCACTGTGCGGTCCAACCCGGAGCGCACCACCACTATCAATCCACGCGATGCTACCACCACCGGCACCCACCTCAACGATATCCAGCGAAGGCGCACGCAACGCATGGCCACCACCACCAAAGAGGCGTGTGGCCACGGTGGCGCCGCCACCAATTTCACCGCCGGGTTTCTCCAACGGTGTACCGTTTTCAATCAGACATGCTTTCGCCGTCGTGCCACCCATGTCAAAAGAGAGCGCCTGAGTCGCTCCGGCCTCTACCGCGAGTCGTGCCGCGGCCAACGCTCCAGCCGCTGGACCCGACTCGATCATATAAATAGGTCGACGACGCGCGCTCTTTGCCGTCATAATACCGCCGTTGGACTGCATGATCAGCACGCGATCACTGTAGCCAGAGAGATGCCGCTCCAGCCGGTCGAGATAACTATTCACCACCGGAATCAGCGCGGCGTTAATCGCTGTCGTGCTCATCCGCTCGTACTCGCGAATTTCTGGATGAATGTCAGAGGAAAGGCACACCACCATCTGTGGAGCAATCTCGGCAATCAGCTTACCAACCTGCTGCTCGTGCGCTGGATTCAGGTAGGAGTTGATAAAACACACCGCGATGGCATCCACCCCTTGGGCAAGCAGATTCGTAATGGCCTCACCCACTTGCTCGGGATTCGGTGCACGTTCAACTGCCCCGTTCCCCAAGATGCGTTCATTCACTTCCAGGCGCAGTTCCCTGGGAATTAAGGGCGACAAGCGGTCCCACTCGGCATCGTAAATATTGGGACGTCGCTGCCCGCGCATTTCCAGTTCATCACGAAAGCCTTCGGTCGTCAGTAGTCCTGTCACAGCTAGTGTGTTCTCGATGACCGCATTGGCGGCAATGGTTGTCCCATGCACGAAGTTTTCCACTCGCGGGGTCGGCGACGCCTGCCGGACACAGGCGACAATATCCTCGCCCGCACGATCAAGCAGTGACAGCACCTTGGCAGTGGTCAACGTGCCATCATCGCCAAGGACGATCACATCGGTGAAGGTCCCACCGATATCAAACGCAACGCGCATACGATCCCTCCCTTTTGATCCTCTTCCCTTGCGAAAGAACCTCCGTAGCAACGGGACAACAGCGGGTTAGAGCCCATACAGGCGATGGACGTTATCGTAGGTGATCTTGCGAGTGACGTCAGCAGGAATGCCGGCGAAGTTCTGCGTAATCACTTCGCGTGATCGTGGCCAGGTGGAAGCCCGATGGGGAAAGTCTGATGCCCACATGAGATTGTCTGCACCGGCAAACTCATACGTCGTCACGCCGGGGCGATCATCTTGGAAAGTCGCATACACCTGGCGCTTGAAATACTCACTCGGCTTCATGGTAATCGGTGTGGGATCAATATAGCGTAAGGTCCGGTAACATTCGTCCAAGCGATACAGATAGTGAGCAACCCAGCCAATGTCATTCTCTGCCGACACCAGTTTCAGGCGTGGAAAGCGCTCCAAGATACCGTTGTACAGGAAATCGAGCAGCGAGGTTTGGATTTCGTGGATGATTGTCACCGTAGAAGCAACTCGACCTTTGGTGAGCTGCACGTTCTTTTTTCCGGTCAGGATATGCAGACTCAGTGGTAAGCCGAGGTCTTGCGCTGCCGCCCAGAAGGGATCGAAATGGGGATCACTAAAGGGTACGTCGCCCGGCGCGGTCGCATTTATCATCGCACCGCGCAAACCTTTCTTGGCGATACGTTGCAGCTCGCGTACCCCTTCAGTCACATCCTGTAAGGCAATCAAGCCTAAGCCGATGAGGCGCTTAGGCGCATAGCTACAGAACTCCGCCACCCAATCATTGTAAGCGCGAAAGCTGGCCCACTGCAGCTCCGTATCTTTGAGATGAAAGAGAAACATCCCTAACGTGGTATAGAGGATCTCGCCTTCGACTCCATCGATGTCTTGATCTTTCACGCGCTCGACTGGGTCCCAGCCACTCGGGCGTGCTTCCTCGTAGTCTACACTTTGATTGGCAGCGAGATCTTTAGGATCTTTGCCAGCAGCGAAGCCACCGCCAACTGGAAACGGCGTCAATCCTTCGGCCACAAAGACGCTGCCTTTTCTCCCCTCATAATTGCTGATGACGCGTGGGGCGCGATCACGCCACTTGCTGTCCATGCGTTGGGTCCACAGATTGGCCGGTTCCATGGTGTGCGAGTCTGCTGAAAAAATAGCTGTCTGAGTCATTGTCATCTCTCCATTGAGCCTCGCGTTCTGTATGACAAGCGGGGCATTATACGACTATTGTTTCCTCATATCTCAAGCAAACCACACGAGATTGGTACAGTAGATGTGTCACCCTGAGTGAAACGAAGCCTGTCCTGAGCCTGTCGAAGGGGGTCTTTCAGAGAGATTCTTCACTGCGCTCAGAATGACATGGTCGCAGGAGCTGAACGTACAGTGTACGAATCTGTTGTGGCCTGACTTACCTGAAATCCCGTGGAATTAATAACTAGAAATGCAACACCTTGAAAACATGAAAGAAAAAAGCTCGTGTGACACGGCACATAGTTATTAATTTAATAACTATGTCACAAGAACTATTCTCATGATTCTCAATACAATAGCGCCCAGCGGCACATAGTTACAGGACTTACGCTTGAGGACCACAAGTATCATTTTAGGGATATGATTACCAAGAAGCAGTACGTCGAATATTTGGTGAGCACGCCGAAGAATTGCACCTGTACGTATCTGGCCGAGCATTTGGAAGA
>VGTJ01000325.1 GCA_016874775.1 Deltaproteobacteria bacterium | reverse complement strand
GCTTGGCGCTCCCGCTTGCTTATGCGAAGATGTTCCCCGTCCATCGCTTCACCTCCGTAGGCACTGACAAACTTTATCCATTTGCCATCCTAGGAGGTGAAGCACTTTCCGTCCAATGGGTTTTTATGTAGTATCTGAATGTTCTTGCATGCCCCTGACGACCGTTTTACAGTACTCACATTAACGAACAGGAGGAGTCCTATGCCGATCCCCAATCTATTGACCTCGAAGACGGCAATGTTTGCGCTCGGGGCCGCATCAGTTCCACTCTTGAATGCGTTGGTGCCAGCCATTGGTACGGCACTACGGCCAGTCCTCAAAGAAGTCATCAAAGGTGGTATCGTTGCCGGGCGGGCCATCCAAACTGTCGCGCAAGAAGCCTGGCAAGATGTTGAAGATTTGACCGCAGAGGCACAAGCTGAATTGAACACTAAGGAGCAGAACAGCAACGGAGCCGCGACGAAATCGTCGTAACGGTCAGTTCATTCCTCCAGTAATTGCAGAGGGGACGGAATCTGCTTAACGAGTTCAATTGCTACCTCGTTCGCCCTGAGTCTGCCGAAGCGTGAACGCAGCGTTTTCAGACGCACAACTTGTTCCCTACGCAGAGTGTAACTTTCTTTGCCTGGTCTCATCTCTATGCACAGCACAACAATATTGCGCATCCGCTCCAACATACCGGGGCGGATGCGGTTGGATATCCCTGCGCTGCGACAGCGTCCACGCTTCGCAGCGGCGCTTGAACTCGCGCTTGAACAACAACCTGGTATTATCCATGTCGAAGCGACACCACGTACTGGGCGGCTGCTGATACAGTATGATCGCAAAGTTTCCCCGGATAGCGTAATCCGTTGTATCCACGAAGCCCTTGATGTCGCGCCACTCACCAGCGAAGCTTTTCGTGCCTATCAGCATCGAAGCCATGCTCACCACCATGCTTCGCACGGCCATAGCCATGAGCACGGCCACGATCACGACCAAGACGAGTTACAGGAGCATATTCGTAATCTTGCGATTGGGGGCTCTGTCCTCTTAGGATTTCTGGTGAAACGTGTGCTCACCGGACCAGGGGTACTGGCTGGCAGTCCACTGTTACTTGGAATCAGCAGCTTAGCGACGATCATCTCGGGGTATCCATTCTTACGTGGAGCGGTACACTCGCTCTCAACCCGCGGCAATTTAACGACCGATACGTTAGTCAGCTCAGCGACGATTGCGAGCTTGCTGATGCGCGAGAGCCTGACTGGACTGACAGTGATTTGGCTGCTGAACCTCGGTGAATATCTTCAAGCACTCACTTTACATCGTACGCGACGTGAAATTCGTGCGTTGCTGTCAATGGAAGATGAAGAAGTGTGGCACGTTATCGGTGAGACTGAAGTCCGACAACCTGTCACCAGCCTGCGACCAGGAAGCCTGGTCGCGGTGTATACTGGACAGCGTATTCCGGCTGATGGTCGCATTGAGAAAGGAACAGCAACGATCAACCAAGCGTCGATTACCGGCGAGAGCATGCCCGTGATCAAGAACGTGGGTGACCCTGTCTATGCTGGCACGGTGCTACTGGCTGGAGACATACGAATCCGTGCTGAACAGGTCGGTGCAGATACCGCTGTCGGACGTCTGATCAAGCGCGTGGAGGAAGCACAAGAGCTTCGTGCTCCCATCCAAACTATCGGTGAGCGCTTTTCCAATCGCTTCGTCCCGTTCTCGTTTGTCCTGGCTGGAACCGTCCTGGCCATTACTGGTGATGTGAACCGCGCCTTAACGATGCTGCTGATTGCGTGTCCGTGTGCCGCGGGAATGGCAACACCCACTGCGGTGAGTGCCGCTATCGGCAATGGAGCCAAACGCGGGATCTTAATTAAAGGGGGAACCCATCTCGAAGCCGCGGCAGCATTGGACACCATCGTCTTTGATAAAACCGGCACTTTGACGGTGGGACTTCCGACGGTCGAACGCGTTGTCGCCTTTTCTCAGCAGTACACAGCTGATGAAGTCCTGTCGCTAGCCGCTAACGGGGAGTTACATTCGCAACATCCGCTCGCGCTGGCGGTTCTCAATCATGCACGAGATCGTGAACTGTTTATTCCACAACACGACGAATGTGAGATTATCGTTGGTCGAGGCATTCGGGCAGACGGTGAAGGCGGTAGAATTCTCGTCGGGAGTCGCCGACTACTCGATGATTTCACGGTACCGGTTTCGGGCGATGCGGCGGCGCTCTACACCCGATATGAGGGTGAAGGAGAAACGATGATGTACGTGGCACATCAGGGAAGCCTGGTAGGATTGATTGGTGTACGTGATCGTATTCGTCCCGAGGCGGCCACAGCCTTGCAGAAACTGCGTGCAGCAGGCGTCACGCAAGCCTTGATGTTGACCGGTGACGGCGAAGAAGCTGCTGGAACTGTGGCACAGGCTGTTGGTCTTGCCGAGTGGCATGCTCGCCTGTTACCCGAGGAAAAGTATGAACTCATTCGCCGCTTACGTGACCAAGGCAAACAGGTAGCGATGGTTGGCGATGGCATCAATGATGCGCCCGCCCTCGCACTCGCCGATGTGGGGATTGCCATGGGGACGGTAGGTTCAGACGTTGCGATTGAAGCCGCAGATATCGCACTCGCATCCAACAGCATTCAGAGTGTTGCGACGCTGGTTCATTTAAGCCAACAAACGATCAGCGTCATTCGACAAAATTACGGCGTCGCTCTCGGAGTCAATGCTGGGGGTATCGCCATTGGTGCCCTTGGGTTTCTCAACCCCTTTGTTGCCGCGGTGCTGCACAACCTAAGTACGTTGCTTGTTGTGTTCAACTCCGCCCGCTTGATTGCCTACGACCCAGATACACGCTCCCACCCGCGAACTGCCTGAGGAACTATCAGGAGGTGCTGGCGCGTGTTCGTCCTGCGCCAAGCTCAGCACGAACGGGATATTCTGCCGCGATTGCACGACCGACTCCGTGCATCCTGAGCTTGGCGGCGGGTAACCGGCATCTTTGCTGCACCTCTTGAAGCGGAGTACTACTGAACTTTCAAAAATTAATGTTCGTATTCCCGAGGACTGGGCGATAATGAGGACATGCGACCATTCGGAACAGGCAAACAACTTGCGCGGCGGCGCCAGCGGGCCCTTGAGCTGTTGGAGCGCG
>VGTJ01000324.1 GCA_016874775.1 Deltaproteobacteria bacterium | reverse complement strand
AACGGGGCTGAACTCCGCAACAATGTGTTTGCGGGCATCGCTCGTACACGCCGCTCACCCCGGCGACTCTGGGCGTGTATCTTCGCTTCTGATTTGCCTTGGGTCCGCTAGCCCGCATGAACATTATTTATTGAAAATTCAGTAAGTGAAGTATGGAGGCCGCTGGAAGCGGTACGGCTCGACCGTTATCCATGCCATAATAGAGTCCTTCCATAAAAAAGGGGTCAACGTCTATTCGCGCCGCAGAAGCCGGATTAGTTCGTTGCAGTAGTTTGTATTTCTCATAGTCTTCGAGGAAACTTTGTCGATGGCTGTGGCAATAGAGGGCAAGCGAGAAGTGACGGCTAATAGGAAAATTGATTTCTATGCCTTCAACAGCGATTCCCAAAGTTCCGAGCAGTGGATCTGTACGTTCGTTGTGAAGAGTAACTGGGTTATCGGAAATGTAGAGGGAACCTTCATCGTCTGCCCGAAAAAGCAACCATACTTTGTCCATGAGAGGTGGCACAAACGAGACAGCATTCTGAATTATTCGAGCAGTGGACAGCTTATCCTCGTCCTCACTCCCCTTGCGCAGTTGAGGAACTTGGTCCGGGTCCTGCCCCCAAGATCGAATCTTTTCTCTGACTTGGTCGAGCATTGCATCCATGGAGACCCGAACGTGCCGAGTACGCACCATCTGAATCGCAATAAAGAGCGAAAGGATAGTCTTTTTCTCCAGGCTAAGGTGACCAATTGAGCGACGTAAGATGATTTCGTCAATTTCCGACGCGGCAACGACCTCAATTTTTCCGAGACTTGGTTCAATTGTAAGATCAATGCCGTCAATCCGAAAGTCATAAAATTCACGTTCTGCTGCAACATTGGTAATGTTCGTCTTATAGGTTCGATCGTTGCTCTTGTCATAGACATAGAGCTGATCAGAACCAGAGAGCGTGAAGTTCCGTAGCAGGAATTGCGGAACGTAGTGCTGTTTCTGAGGATGAGTCACAAAATTAAGTTGTCATTATATCCAGCTAACGCCCGAGCGCACCGCAAGCGGCCCACCCGCAGCCTTTCACGTTCATTCCTGCACGCCACAGCGCCGCGCTGCGGTGGCGCGACGGGTTAGGCAGTCTTGCCCTGCGCTATCAGTTCCTGCTCAATCTCGGCTTCAATCTCCTCTAGTGGAATCCGTTTCGTGCCCGCTGCGCGCTCCTCAAGGAAACGCTGAAATGCTTGGCTCCCTCGCAGGGTCTCAACCTCGCGCTCAAAGTCGTCTGCTTCGGCTAAGCAAAATTCTTTCCCCTCTGGGGTTACGAGCAGCACTGGCTCTTGGCTCGCCAACTTGATAACGGTTTCTAAATCCAGCGGTTCTTTGTCAAGTTCAATCGTTCTCATAGCTGTACCTCTTTGCCTTGGATCAAGAGTACATTGTGCTCTTTGTGTCCAACCGAAACAACGCTGACCGTGCTCGCAGTTTCGTTTACTTCATAGAAGACTCGATACTTGCCTACGCGCAATTCCCAAGGCGCCAGCGGATTGTCGCGCAGGGGTTTACGGTTCTTGGTCTCCTCGTGAGGTTGGTGAGTGAGCTGCTCTCGAATCCCAGCGACGATAATCTTACGCTCGAAGGCGGTGTAGTAGGCGAGGTCGCCCTTTGCCTCTTCCGTGACTTCGATTCGGTAACTTGCCATGCGAGAGAGTTTCTACGTCACCCGAGTGAAAAGCAACAAGGGAGTTGTTTACGAAACTGCCTAACGCCCCCGTTCACCGCGAACGGCCCAACCGAGACCCTTCGGAGTTTTCAGAGTCGCCACCGGGCCGCGATGCAGTGGCGCGGTGTGATACTCATCCAGGCCTCCTTTACTGCGCGTTGTAACGCGGCGGTAGGATGGCTGTATCGCAACAATCTACCCCACGAAGGAGGCCTGAATGAATTTCTATACGCAACAGCATAAACATTATTGTGGCATCGATCTACATGCGAAAGCGATGTACGTCTGCATTCTCGATCACAGTGGCACGAAACTCGTCCACAAAAATCTACCGACGACACCGGACGCATTTTTGCGAGTGATTGCTCCCTATAGAGAGGAACTCGTCGTCGGCGTGGAGTGTATGTTCACCTGGTATTGGCTCGCAGACTTGTGTCAGAAGGAAGGAATTGCTTTTGTCTTGGGGCATGCTCTCTATATGAAGGCGATTCATGGCGGCAAGGCGAAGAACGATAAAATCGATGCCCACAAGATTGCGGTCTTATTACGGGGTGGGATGATGCCCCAAGCCTATGTCTATCCGGCAGAGATGCGGGCCACGCGGGATTTACTGCGGCGGCGATCTCATCTGGCGCGGAAACGGGCCGAACTCTTAGCCCACATTCATAATACCAATAGTCAGTACAATCTCCCCGAGATCGGCAAACGACTGGCCGCCAAATCAAACCGAGAAGGCGTCGCCGACCATTTTCCTGATCCCAGTGTCCAGAAAGCCATTGAGGTCGACATTTCTCTCATTGATCATTACGACCAATTGTTGGGCGAGGTGGAACTCTATCTCACCCGTAGTGCCAAAACGCATGACGTGCAAACCTTTGCGCGGTTGCAATCGGTTCCCGGGATTGGGCAGATTCTGGCGTTGGTCATTCTCTATGAGATTCATGACATCCGTCGCTTTCCGCGCGTGCAAGATTTTGTGTCGTACTGTCGTTTGGTGAAGTGCGCCAAAGAATCCAACGGCAAACGCCTCGGTACCTCAGGCAAAAAGATTGGCAATGTGCATCTGCGCTGGGCCTTTGCGGAAGCCGCCGTACTGTTCATCCGCCAGAGTCAGCCGGGGAAAGAGTATTTTGCGAAATTAGAACAGAAACATGGCAAAGCCAAAGCCCTGACCGTGCTCGCCCACAAATTGGGCCGCGCCGTGTATTACATGCTCACGCGCGAACAGGCGTTTGACCTCAAACGCTTTGTCGCCGCGTAACCGCTGAGGGGAGAGCCCGAGCCTGGCCTGGTGCAAAGACGCCTCACGCTGCCTGTTGAAAGTGGACCTGCTTTTCTTCCGCTAGCTTGAGCTGGCGGAAGGCCTGTTGGCGTTGGGCCTGGAGCGACGGCCCCAGGTGCTGCTGGCACCACTGCCGGACTTGTGTGGTAGAAACCGTCGCCAGTGCGTCTCGAATCACTTCGGGTGTAGTGGA
>VGTJ01000323.1 GCA_016874775.1 Deltaproteobacteria bacterium | reverse complement strand
TTCCTGCCCCAGCGGACCTTCCTGGGAGGAGAACCTATGGGGTGCGTGACGGGCCTGCACGCCGGATCGCTCCGAAGCTTTTCGGGTCGCACGGCCAGCGGCCGTGGTTTCAGCTAGGAATGACAGCGCTGCCGGCGTCTGCTAAAGAGCAGTGCATGCACAAGGTTCTTTTGCTTATCCTATCGATCGTGTCTCTCTCCTCTGCTCATGCAGAAGACACAGACCTCGCGGCCCTCTTTGACAAAGAAGGATTGAACGGAACCATCGTCATTGCCTCGCTGGACGGCAGCCGCGAATTCATCCACAACGACGCTCGCGCCAACACCCGACTCGCTGTCGCTTCGACCTTCAAGATCTTCAACTCGCTGATCGCCCTGGAAGAAGGTGTCGTCACCAAAGATGAAGTTTTGCTGTGGGATGGCACGATGTACGAGGCCTTTCCAGATTGGAACCGCAACCACACGTTAGCCAGCGCTTTCAAGGCCTCCTGCGTTTGGTGTTACCAAGAGCTAGCGCGTCGTGTCGGTGCCCAAAAATATCCACCATATATCAAGCAAGCAGCCTACGGCGTGCTACGCGAGCCGTTTGAGGGCACAACTTTCTGGTTGGATGGGTCACTCACCATTAGTGCCAAAGAACAGATCGAGTTTCTGCGCAAAGTGATTGGTCGCTCGCTGCCCTTTAAGCCGTCGACCTACGAAACGCTACGCGAGATCATGGTCATGGAAAAAACACCCGAATATACCATTCGCGCCAAAACCGGCTGGGCCGTGCGAGTGTCACCGCAAGTTGGCTGGTATGTCGGCTACGTTGAGGCAGCCAATAATGAGGTATGGGTTTTCGCGACGAATATCGAGATGCGCAGCGAAAAAGATCTGCCTCTGCGACAGCAATTGACGAAGGCGAGTTTGCAAGTGAAGGGAATCATCAAATAGAGAAAGGAGGCGACCGAGGCGGTCGCCCTCCTAGGGGTAGGTTTTTACGCGGCGTAATGCAACCGCAGCCCAGGCCGCGGCCAGTCGACTGCCACGAGCTTGCCGACGCCGGACAAGGTCGCGTATGCAGTGCGCATATCCTTGCCACCGAAGCAGACATTGGTCGTTAGTGGATCAGGCAAAGCGACGTGGTCGATCTTTTTGCCATCTGGCGAAATCGCGGTAATGCCACCGTTGATGATGGTCGCGACACAGACATAGCCTTCGCTATCCACTGCCAGCGAATCTAACAGTTGGTATCCCGGCAAGCCAGCCAGCAAACTCGCGCCACCTGGACCTTGCAGCAGTGGTCCACCGACGCCTTTTTTCTGGGCAAGTTGTCCGGGACCAGTCACATCCCATTCCCAGACGCGGGCGGTCATGGTCTCAGCGACGTATAACTTTTTGTCACCAGGACCGAGGCCAATGCCGTTTGGTCCGTGCATCGGGAAGACCACCTCCTTGATGAACGAGCCGTCGGTCTTGGCGTAGAAAATGCCGGTGCGGTCTTGTGAGCGTTCGTAGACCTTACCGAAGTCAGTGAACCAAAAGCCGCCATTGCCATCGAAGACAATATCGTTTGGTCCTTTGAGATGGTGACCGTCACACTGTGTGTACAACGTTTCGACTTTACCAGTTGAGATATTCACCCGCTGAATGCTGCCACGGGTGTAGTTGTGTGGCGTATGACCGGGAACTGTGAGGCCGTCAATTTCCATCCAGTCAAAGCCACCGTCGTTACAGATATACACCATGCCATCAGGACCGAGCGCGGCACCGTTCGGCCCCCCACCAGTCTCAGCAATCACGTGCAGTGATCCATCCGGTTTCACGCGGGTCAATGTCCCGCGCTTAATTTCTACCAATAAGACACTGCCATCATCCATGGCAATCGGACCTTCTGGAAACTGTAGCCCTGAAGCAATCTCACGCACCTGTGTCATCGTGTCACTCCTTTTCTTTGCATATTGCGTTGCTCCCCTTGGTGACAGAAATTATTTCTCGAAACAAGGGTGCCCATGCGGTTTATCGTGATTTAGCTTAAATACAATTAAATTGCAAAAAGTATTGACAGGTAAAAGCAGATGACTTACAGTGCAGCCACGGTCAGGCGGAGAAAAGGAGTTGCAGACTGGCACCGCAGCCTCACTTTTCCTCTGCTATCGGGCAGCAGCGTCCCTCCTGTCGCTTGCTGCCCTACTTCTTATTTTGCTCCATGCGATTACAAGCGCTTTTCTTTTTGCCTTTGCTACAGTGGCCGTGCCTCCCATGACCGCACCCACGATCTATGCCTTAGCCAGCGTCATCGCTGTCAGTGGTATCTCGTTTAGAGGTATGAGCGATGACTCTCGAAGAACAAAAGCGCGTTGAGGATCGTGTTGCCCGTTTGCTTGCGGCCCTCACCATCGGCGAGAAAGCGATTCTGTATAAGACACTGTATGCCGAAGGGCTGAAGATTGGCGCATGTGACGCCATCATTCGCCAGGCTCCCGCCCCGCAAGTCGACGGAGGGAGCAAGACCGCCACGCTTTCCCAGCCGCTATGGCGACCAGCATCGAAGTTCCCGTAGGTCAAGGACTCAAGAAATAAGGAGTTACTATGTATCGTCTCGTTGCTATTGTTCTGTCGCTATTGTTGCCTCCCACGTGCGCGTGGGCTGCAAGCAGTAGCCACCTCGTGGTCGCTGACGCTCCGGCAGAGAAGCTCTATGTCTACCGTCTTCCTGACCTAGAATTAACAGGTGAATTCAGTGAGATTCGTCTTGCGGATGAAGTCGGCTTTGTTTCACTCAATGGCGAGCGGGTGCTGTTCGTTAACGAGTCTGGCAGCGGCCATAGTCACGATCATGACGAGGAAGCTGAAGCCAGTGAGGAAGAAGGAGAAGAAGCCGAAGGGAGCGAACTGATTGTGTTGAAGCTTAACCTGCAAGGGCAGCCAGCGATTATCGCGCGCGCTCCCATCATACCGAAACGATTATCTCATTGATTCTGAAGGGTGCAATTTCGTCATGCCCGCGAAGGCGGGCATCCAGGGGCGCGAAGCAGCAACCGATGCTTATGCCTCCTGGATTCCGGGTCTCACGTTGCTCACCCGGAATGACGTTGCACCTCGCTACTCCCTAAATAGAAACTCACTCGATGGAAAGTGCTAGGCGGCGAGGGGAAGCGCATACACCTGACGTTCCACCGGGAAGGACCGGCGTTTTTGCAGCCAAGCACAG
>VGTJ01000322.1 GCA_016874775.1 Deltaproteobacteria bacterium | reverse complement strand
GCGCTTGGAGGTGGTGCGCCGTTCGGCAGACGCCAAAGGCTTTACCGTGTTGCCCCGCCGCTGGGTGGTGGAGCGGTCCTTCGGTTGGCTGGGGCGCTAGCGGCGCTTGTGTCGGGACTTCGAACATGCCACCGTTTCCAGTGACGCTATGGTGTACTTGGCCAGTATCCGGCGCACGCTGCGGATGGTGACGACGGAAAATACGAATTAAAAAACACTTTCTTATGAAGCATGCAACTCGAAAGACCATCAGAACGAAACAAGGACACACAATAGAATATGACGAAATGAAGGCAATGCTGTCCAAAGAAACTATTAACGAAATCGATGTCGCTTTGGGGAGCAGCTACGGCTTTTCAGACGATGAACTCGACTTCATCGTCAACTACGACATCAAATATCGTATGGGTGCGAACGATGGAAACGATGAGTGATGCCTGTTCTTAGTGCACGAGAAGGGGTGATTCGTGACGCTTGAGGAATTACGCCAGCTTGTTGCCGACGTGCAGCGTCGGCGTAGCGAGTTAGACAACGTAGAAGTCAAAGCCGCTCGCGGTGGTACGCCAAAGCGCTTGTTTGAGCTGCTGTCAGCATTCGCGAATCGCACTGGTGGTGGAGTGTTGCTCTTCGGCCTTGATGAGGAAAAAGACTTCTCGATTGTTGGTGTCGGCAACGCTCAGCGTTTGCAAGAAGAAGTTACGCATCTCGCCTCAGCAGAGATGGAGCCCGCCTTACGTCCACAGTTTGTTGTCGATGAAATCAATGGGGCGACGGTGGTTGCGGTAGAGATCGAGGAAATCGCTGCGAATCGGAAACCGTGCTTTTACAAACCAGCCGGGCTTGCGAGTGGTGCTTACATTCGCAGCGGCAACACCAACCGGCAAATGAGCGAGTATGAAGTGTTCGGCTACGTGAGTGGTCGTGGGCAGCCGAAACAGGATGAGGAGCTTGTAGCAGAAGCAACCTTGAATGATCTCGATCCTGTCTTGCTGGATAAGTATGTGAGCCAGTTGCGGAGCAGCCGACCTCATGCCGGTTATCTCGATGGTTCACGAGAGGATGTGTTAGCGCGATTGCAGATCTGTGGACGAGACGGTGGGGGTTACAGACCAACGCTGGCTGGGCTTTTGATGTTCGGCAAGTATCCACAAGAGTTCTTCCCACAATTGACGATTACGTTCTTGCAGTACTACGGCACGACTGAAGAAGAGCGTGCACCACGTGGAGAGCGGTT
Organism: Deltaproteobacteria bacterium; assembly: GCA_016874775.1. Taxonomy (NCBI): domain Bacteria; kingdom Pseudomonadati; phylum Myxococcota; class Myxococcia; species Deltaproteobacteria bacterium. Next base: position 1,995 of record VGTJ01000322.1, on the reverse strand, counting down.
TGTCGACAACCAACGATTCGAAGGGCCGATTCCTGAGATGATTGATCGGGCCGAGATCTATGTCATGACCACAATGCGCAAGGCTGCCTTGATTGAAGGTACGTTTCGGCGCGACATTCCTGAATACCCCAGAGAAGCCTTGCGTGAAGCTATTGCCAATGCGATTGCCCACCGGGATTACAGCTCTTATGTGAAGGGCAGTTACATCCAAATCCGCATGTTTGCCGACCGGCTTGAAGTGCAAAGTCCAGGGGGTTGTTTGGCAATGTGACAGTAGAGAACCTTGAAGAGGAACACTCGACGCGCAACGTGCGGCTCATGCGGATGATGGAGGACCTACATATCGTCGAAAACCGCGGCAGTGGGATTAAGACGATGCTGCAAGCAATACGGGCAGCGAACCTTGAACCGCCACGTTTTCAGGATCGACGCTCATCCTTTTGGCTCACGTTCCGCAATCATACGTTGATGAATCCACAGGCAATTGCTTGGCTCAATCAATTTGCCAGCTTACCCTTAAATGATCGTCAGCGACTTGCTTTGGTTTACTTACGGCAGCATGAGCAAATTACCAACGGTGAATATCGGCGTCTCAATCATGTTGATGTGACTATGGCTGGGCAAGAACTGCGAAAGCTGGTTGAAACTGGATTGATTGAACAGCAAGGAGTAGGGCGGTGGACTTCGTATCAACTGAAAGCCTCTCCGAAACTACCAGAGGAGCAGGTGCTGCAAGCAGACGAGGAGAAGATCTTGGGGTATGTACGACAGCACGGCTCAATTAACAACGCTGAGTGTCGAGACCTCCTTCATATAGACCTGCACCGTGCCTCTCATCTTCTGAAAAAAATGCATGCTCAAAGAGTACTTAGACGGGAAGGGGAGCGCCGTTGGGCACGTTACTATCTGCCCTAAATTCTATTAGCACGCTATTAGCAGCTCCTTGCTAATAGAATTTGAATACGCCTATCTCAGGTATTCCAGGAAAATGGCCTTTCCAATTTCGATTGTTGAGTCTACTCAGGCTGATTTCTCTGCATCTCTCCGTTCTCCTCAGGGAACTCCTCTTTTTCCGCATATCTGGGCCATTGGGAACCTCGCGATTTTAGAGAAGCGGTTGCTAGGACTATTTTGTTCGACCCGGTGCCCTGGTGAGATCATTCTCCCAACCTATGACCTTGCTCGCGCGTTGCGTGATGCCGAAGTGCCCGTCATTAGCGGATTCCATTCGCCGATGGAGAAAGAGTGCCTCTCTCTTCTGTTACGTGGAACACAGCCAGTTATCATTTGCCCGGCCCGTAGTCTCGAAAGGATACGCATCTCTGCTGAGTGGACAGTCCCGCTTACGCAAGGCCGCTTACTACTTCTCTCACCCTTTACGGGAAAGGATCACCGTGCAACTGCACAATTAGCAGAAAAGCGGAATGAATTTGTTGCTCGCATTGCTGAAAAAGTCTTTGTTGCCCATGCTGCTCCTGGTAGCAAGACCGAGCGCTTTTGCCATGAGGTGTCTGACTGGGGCAAGGCATTACTGACATTGGAAAGCGACGAGAACACAAACTTGCTTCCGCTCGGTGCAAAGCCAGTACGACCAGAAGCTCTGGGAAAGGACTGGCAAAGATCTACCTCACAGGCTATCCGTAGCGCTGGATAGGCTCCTGCGACTTCCCTTGTGTTTTATTCTTGCCACTCGGAGCGGTTTCTTTCTGCGCCTGATTCTGTATGAGGTTTGGGGTTTTGCCCGCGGTGGTCGTGACCGGAGCGCCTTGACTCTGTGGCGGGAAATATCCTTCCGGTTTTGGCGCACCGATGTGCATTAACGTAGAAGTCACTCGTTGTTTGCTTAGGCGGTGGCAGGAAACAACTTACCGCAATAGTGATTGACCGGAGTGGAGAGCCTCTGCACAAGAGCAGGGATGAGAGACGAGACCATTGTGTGCTGGCTTCGGTCTAAGTATCGAAGTCTGGTCGAAGAGCTGGATGAACGCGGGCGAC
>VGTJ01000321.1 GCA_016874775.1 Deltaproteobacteria bacterium | reverse complement strand
GTCAATTTAGTCTTTGCTTGGCTGCAAAAACGCCGGTCCTTCCCGGTGGAACGTCAGGTGTATGCGCTTCCCCTCGCCGCCTAGCACTTTCCATCGAGTGAGTTTCTATTTAGATCTAGTAAATAAAAAACTACTAAATATGACAACATTGAGATTCCTATATTTAGCAACAGGCGCCGGCAAATTTCCTAGATCTAGTAGCTTGACTATTTTATGATCCGTTTCTCAAGCCCCAAGGCTTTGGCCCGTTCAAAGCGGAGTTCCCAGGCCTGTTTGTCCGGTTTCCATACTCCACCAGCCTCTTTGACCCGTTGACGTAGCTCCCTCTCGGCAAACCCGATCTGCACCAGGACACTACTGTCTACAATTTTCAACGACCGCGGTGTCCATGCCCATTCTTCGATAATCAGTTCTACAGTCTTGAAGCGCTTCTGCTGTTGCTCATCTGCGCGGTAGCGAACACATACGAGGCGATTCCCATACTGTGCGAGTAATTTCCTTGCTGCCCGATGCCCAGGTTGGATAGTCGTGCTGGTGTGCATGAAGGGGCTCCTTTTTTCGGCGAACATAAAGCGAAAATATGCATTCGTCAACTCACTCGCCTCAAGGATACATCGAGGCGCGACGGCTGGAGCAAAGCCACCGCGCCTTTCCCTACATGACCATGCCTACGTGACCGTTTTTCTACACTTCGATCCGATACACTTTGGCAGCGGTGTCGTGCACGATCAGACGACGGTCATTATCAGAAAGAGTGTTGAAGGTCTTGTTGATGAAGTCCTGCGACCGTGGCCAGGTTGCGGCAGTGTGTGGATAGTCGGATGACCACATGGCATTGCCTGGTCCGTAGATGTCGAGCGTACGCACAAAGATCGGTTCGTTGATGAAGGTCGCATATACTTGTCGTTTGATGTACTCACTCGGCTTCAGACTCAATTTCGCAGACGATAGTGCGCCGATGCGACTATGCACCATATCCATCCGCCACATGAAGTATGGGAACCACGCTACGTCATTCTCGGCAGAGATGATGGTCAGCTTCGGGAATCGTTCCAACACGCCACCCAGAACGAACACTGCCAGTGAGCGTTCGACATCATGATGAAGGGTGGAGGCTTGAAGCGCGAGATTACCCTTGAAGAAGTCGATGCCGGTACCTTTGCGACCAGTCAACACATGTAGTGAGAGTGGGAAGTTATGTTCCGAGGCGGCTGCCCAAATACGGTCATAGTGTGGATCGCTGTACGGGCGGTCATCAGGCGGCTCGGCCCAGATCATTGCTCCACGCATGCCTTTTTTGGCAACACGGGCTAGCTCCTCAACGGCTGCTCCAACGTCTTCCAGCGTGAGCAAGCCGAGCGGCAGGAGACGTTTGGGATTGTGGCTACAATACTCAATCGCCCAATCATTGTACGCACGGAAACACGCGGCTCGCAGTTCAACGTCATCTAACATGTAGAGCGGCATCCCCATCGAGGTGTAAATCACTTCGGCCAGCACGCCATCGCGGTCCTGGTCTTTCAGACGGGCGGCTGGGTCCCAGACACAGGCCGGGGCCTGTTCCATGCCTTTCTTGTTGTGCTCCGGCAATTGCTCTGAGGGCACACCAGCACCAAAGAATGCGGCGACCGGGAAGGGATTAATGTTCTCGCAGACGAAGAATTCTCCATCCCTGCCATTGAGCCCGCGTACAGTATGAGGTGCGCGATCACGGAACTTCTTGTCCAACCGCTCTCCCCACATGCTCGGTGGCTCAACAAAGTGTGAATCCGCTGAAATAATACCATAACTTGACATAAGAGACCCTCCTTTAGGATAAAGTTATCAGCTTTCAGTTATCAGTTTTCAGCCTCTCCTCTCTTCCCCATCTTCTCGTTTCTCCACTCTTCAAATAACTCCGTCCTCTTTGAGCGCTGCAATCTCTGCGTCGCGATAGCCCAATTCGCGTAAGAGTTCGAGGTTGTGCTGGCCGAGGAGCGGTGCAGTTTTTTGCGGTACGTCTGAAGCTGAGAGTCGTACCGGATTTCCCGCTGAGAGATACTTCCCCCGCACTGGATGTTCAACTTCAACGATCATGTCGCGTGCTCGCAAGTGGGGGTCGTTTAAGATGTCACCGGTGTCCTGACATGCACCACACGGTACTCCAGCATCAGCAAGAATCTTCATCACATCAAATTTCGAACGCTGGGAGGTCCACGCTTCAATAAAAGCATTGACTTCTGCCGCACGTTCGAATCGCGCATCGGCACTGTTGTAACGCACATCGCCAATCAGATCTTCGCGTCTCATTGCACGTAACAGTGGTTCCCACATCTGCTGTTGGGCATAAATAAATACATAGTCGTTCGGACCACCAGGGTGACAACGATACACCGTTCCGGGAACCGCTGACCCCAGTTGATTGCCAGTTCGTTCTACGGTCTTACCATAGCGTTGATGGTCACGTAGACTGACGCGAGCCAGGTTCAGCACTGCTTCTTGCATCGACACTTCGACTTGCTGGCCTTCACCAGTTGTGTGACGTTGCATCAGTGCGGCAAGGATGCCAATTACACAATGCATCCCCGTCCCAGAATCGCCAATACATGCCCAGGTAAACGTTGGTGGTCCATCGGCAAATCCGGTGATACTCATCGCCCCACCCATGGCTTGGGCAATTGGCTCGTAGCTCTTGAAATGACTATGCGGCCCATAGCTGCCGAAGCCTTTGATGCTGGCAGATACCAGTCGCGGATTAATCTGTTTGAGAGTCGAATAATCAAACCCTAAACGCTCAAGTACACCAGGGCCAAAATTTTCCAAGAGAACATCGGCCGTCTTGATGAGCTTACGAAAGACCTCTTTTCCTTGCTGACTCTTCAGATTGAGGGTCAGACTGCGTTTATTGCCATTAAACGTTAAGAAAAACAGACTGTCAGTGTCGGGCCGATCGCTGAGAGTGTGTCGTCCAATATCGCCTTTGCCTGGTTCTTCCAGCTTAATCACATCGGCACCAAGCCACGCCAACATTTGCCCACAGGCTGGGCCGGCTTGGTTGTTGGTGAAGTCGATGACTCGGATACCTTGTAGTGCGCCACTCATGCGCGACTCCTTTATTAGGGGGGTAGGGGTTGGGGATTAGGGATTAGTAAAAATGGGGAAAGGGAGTGTATACTCTTAGAAAGTGTTTTTTAATTCGTATTTTCCGTCGTCACCATCCGCAGCGTGCGCCGGATACTGGCCAAGTACACCATAGCGTCACTGGAAACGGT
>VGTJ01000320.1 GCA_016874775.1 Deltaproteobacteria bacterium | reverse complement strand
GCGCTTGGAGGTGGTGCGCCGTTCGGCAGACGCCAAAGGCTTTACCGTGTTGCCCCGCCGCTGGGTGGTGGAGCGGTCCTTCGGTTGGCTGGGGCGCTAGCGGCGCTTGTGTCGGGACTTCGAACATACCACCGTTTCCAGTGACGCTATGGTGTACTTGGCCAGTATCCGGCGCACGCTGCGGATGGTGACGACGGAAAATACGAATTAAAAAACACTTTCTTAGGGAATTCCGACATGAAGCCAAACGACTTCCCCAGCGCCTGTCGGTCTGAGGCTTCCGGCACGACGATGCGGTCCAGCGACCACACCGAATCAAATTCAAGCGCCTCCGCTTCACGGGCTAAATCAACGATTTCGCTGACAGTGATCTTATCGCGGAGATTCGGTAAATAAAGCGCGAGCTTCATAGCAACTTCCCTTCTGTTGGTTTTCTTCGACGTTGACTGTGTCCATCACTGCTCGTGGCTAATGCAGGCTTCGTGCGGCATCAATACATTGGCAGATGCGACGAGTTCCTCACTCTTTCCCTTGTCGCTGAGTTCATCGAGCAACCGAAGGCCTCCGACCTGCATGATGCACGTGCATACGAGGCCGCGTTTCGGTTGCGTCTTTAAGTCTCGAGAGCTTTCCAGCCATTTCTTTACGCGAACGCTTTCATCTTCTGCGCAAAACTGCGCATGTCGTTGATCACTGCCCGATGATCGCTGCTCAGAGGTAGCATGTATAAGACATGCACCCCATTTGCATGGTAGGCACGGATCTCACTTTCTTTGAGCCGATTGGGGTCGGCCAGAGCAGTCAATTCGAGCTTAGAGAAATCACGCCCGGCCTTGTCCATCAACTGCTTCAGTTCTTTCAGTTTTTGGGGAATGCGTTCAGGCAGGACGAGACCGATATGCCAGCCATCCCCCAATTCAGCCACACGCTTCAGCGCAGGCGTAGATTCACCACCGACCCAAATCGGCGGATGTGGCTTCTGTAGTGGATAAGGTAATAAGTTGAGATCTTCATTCACCTGAATAAACTTGCCTTGAAAACGGGGCTTTTCCTGCGTCCACAACAATTTCATCACCTGGATATATTCACGCGTGCGCTGTGCGCGTTCATTGAACGGAATCTCCAACAGCCGGAATTCGTCCGAAAGCCACCCCACCCCAATGCCAAGCACGAACCGTCCACCAGACAGGACATCAATCGACGCCACCCGGCGCGCCATATCGAAGGGGTGACGATACGGCACGATGAGGACGCTAATGCCAAGGCGGACCTTCTCAGTAATCCCAGCGAAAAACGCCATCGTATCGAAGGGATCAAACCATTCCATCTCTGTATAGGCGCCATACGGAGTCTTGCCGCCGACGTATTCATCATACGGCCACGGAGCGGTGATCTTTTTCGGGATCACAATGTGATCGCCAATCAGTATTGAATCAAAGCCCAACTCCTCAGCTGCCGCCGCAATTTCTTTTGCCGCTGTACGCGTGCGAATCGGTGCCCCACCCGCGAGTTGAATGCCGAATTTCATAGGTATCCTTTCCTCTCGGTACAAGTTTAGATAACGGTCCTAACGTAGAAGTGAGGGGTGATGCAAGGTCGAACAAGGATTTGGGCATGGGGATGTAAATCCAGGTGAAAAGTGAACTTCCGGTGAGCACGATTGACTGTCGTGCTGCAGTTCTTCACTGAGCACTGATAGCGGTTTCAATGCGGGCACGCGCACGGCTTGGTGCCGTTCGCGCCGTCATCGCGGATCAAGAACAGTCCGACAGATCCTCGGGCGAGCACCGGCTGCGTTCCTGCTGCCGGCGGCTTGATGCGTTCCGCGTAAACGTTGCTGAGTAACTGCGAAACGAATGCCTTGCTGTCTATGACGAACATGAATGCTCTCCTCGCGTGTGTTGCGACGCCTAACGTCCGCGCTCACCGCGAGCGGCCCGACCGCGGCCTTTCGGGTTCATTCCTGCACCCCACCGGGCCGCGATACGGTGGCGCGCTCAGTTAGCCGTTCTGATGACTTGGAACCTTCTTCATTATCGCCAAGATGTCGTCAAGTGTCAGGTCTTTGAACAAGGCTTCTCGCTCCTCAGTGTAGTCACCATAACCCGTTGTGAATTGATTGATAAACCGGACGGTGTCCACTATCCCTATCTCTTTTGAGAGTAGGTGGATTGCGTGTCGTGTAATTTCACTCAAGGGTTTTACTTCCACGTTCATTGCGTCACCTCCGTAATCAGCTCCAGCGGAGAGACTACTTTCGTTTGTCCCGTATCCACTGCTTTCGCGCGTTTAAGAAACCTATCGTCGCAGGTGCAGAAATAATCGGCCTTTGCTTCCACTGCCGACGCCAGGTGGAGTGCATCCACCGCTTTGAGCCCTTCCGCTTGGAAGGCTCGTGCCCTGTCTTCAACGTGCTCATCAGTATGAATAAACTCTTTTGCTTTAGTGAGCACTTTGAGAGCGTATTCTTTTCGTACTGGATGTGGGTTGCGCTCCAGCTCGAACACTAACGCATCGGAAGTCATCAATTCCACTTGCCCAGCCTCACAGAGCGTTAAGACCCCAAGAATGGCCTCTGCTTCCACAGCAATCCGGGGTTGCGTTTTCGTATCAAGCGGTCGCTGGATGCTACACATATCGAGGTAGATCCTCATGCTGAAAGTTTACCTGCTAGAGAAAGTAGCAGCAATGCGTGGGGAAAAACGGCTAACGCCACCGAGCCGCGCTGAGGTGGCGCGGTTTGATACTCATCCAGGCCTCCTTTGCTGCGCGTTGTCGCGCGGCGGTAGGATGGCTGTAGCACACAAATCCACCCCACGGAGGAAGCCTGGATGAACTTTTATACGCAGCAGCATAAACATTATTGTGGCATCGATCTCCATGCGAAAGCGATGTACGTCTGTATTCTCGATCAACAGGGTAACAAACTTGTCCACAAAAATCTGCCGACGACGCCGGAGGCATTTTTGCGAGTGATTGCTCCCTATCGAGAGGATCTCGTCGTCGGTGTGGAATGTATATGCACGTGGTATTGGCTCGCGGACCTCTGTGGGAAGGAAGGAATTGCCTTTGTCCTGTGCCATGCCCTCTATATGAAAGCGATTCATGGGGGCAAAGCGAAGAACGATAAGATTGATGCGCACAAGATTGCCGTCTTATTGCGGGGTGGAATGATGCCCCAAGCCTGGCCTGATGAACGAAGAGGAAACACGAGAGGCAGGAAGGAGGAAAGAGCGACACCCGATTTGTTCCGCGGGAGCAAGCAAAGAAGGTCTTGTGAGCGAGCAGCGATGGAGCTAAGAGCGACATAGG
>VGTJ01000319.1 GCA_016874775.1 Deltaproteobacteria bacterium | reverse complement strand
CTACCCGTCTCTGGCTGCAGTGCGCTGCAAGAATTGGCCCGGCCTGGGCCGCCCTAGTCCGCCGGGCGCACGTAGGGCCAAGGCGCACCGCCGAGCAGGCGTGCGACTTCCTCCGCCCCCGCCCCCACACGCTGTCGATCACCCTGAACCCGGCGAGCGGCGCGCCGAGCGGCATTCTGAGGAGCTGCAGGGGCTGCTCGAGAAGATCATCGTGCGGCTCGTGAAGGCACTGACCCGACTGGGTTATCTGGTGCAAAAGGAGGGCATGAGCTACCTCTCCGAGCTCGACCCGGATAACCCGCTCAAGCCCCTGCAGGCGGCCAGTTTTGCTTACCCCATCGCGCTGTGGCCACGCACCTAACTCAAGGGGTGAATCCTCATCGAGAGCGGGGAGTCTTCGCCAAACTGCGCACGCTTGACCGCGCTGGACTTCTGCTCGGGGTGGGAGTAACGTCGTCCATCAGGGAAAAGGCGGTTTGAATTTCCTATTCTCACTAGGCACTGCTGAAGGCGATTGATCTGAATCACTATCGGCTGGAGTCCTTGCCGTCCGAGCCACATATCAGCTGGATCACGATCGAATAGTTGCATGTTGTTACGTTAATGCTTAAGCGCGCAATTAAAGGTTGCCTGCAAAGTGTGGCGAAAGGTTTGACCGGATTCCGGGCAGGGAGATTCTTTCACCAGCAGTTGCTCGAGGCCGGCATGAATATCAACATGCCAGTCAATCACGGCGGCGTGAAGATGTCTTTTACTTCACCCAATGCATTGACCCGCTACCGTTCCGAAAGTTTCTCCGAAAAAGAGCCGGACACGCTGACCTGGCTGGAGAGCCTTCCTGAAGGCGCCGTGCTGTGGGATATCGGCGCAAATGTCGGGCTGTATTCGATATACGCCGCTAGGAAAGTCAATGCGCGCGTATTCGCTTTCGAGCCTTCTGTTTTCAATCTAGAGCTGCTGGCGCGGAACATCTTCCTCAATGAATTGCAGGAGCGTGTCACCATTGTTCCGGTTGCGCTCAGCAATGCGCTCGGACCCAGCCTGTTTAAGATGAGTTCCACCGCATGGGGCGGTGCCTTGTCCACATTCGGTCAGGGTTTCGACCAGCATGGCGACAAGCTTAAGTCGATCTTCGAATATCAGACCATGGGTATGACCATGGACGAAGCGATCCGCCTGCTCAATATCCCCGCACCCCTTTTCATTAAGATCGATGTCGATGGTATCGAGCACTTCATCCTGCGTGGTGGCAAAGAAACGCTGAAGGCCGTCGAGAGCGTGATGGTGGAAATCGACGACGGTTTCACCGAGCAGGCTCAAGAGACGGTGCGCCACCTGGCAAACGCTGGACTAACCTTGCTGAAGAAATGCGGCGGCGATGCCGGCAGCCAGTACAACCAGTGGTGGGTACGCCGTATCGCCTAATCATGTCCTTCTATCCCGTACTCGCGGCGCCCGGCTGTATCGGGCAGACCACCCTATACAACTTCCCGCCGAACAACTGGGAAGACACGCGCAAGGAATCCCGTTGCGTCAACTTGACCTGGGTTCAGGACAGAGTCTGGTGCTCCGTCACGCTCGGCGAGTTGGCCTTCGGAGCGATGCAGGCGTATGCTCGCTCCGACGTAGTAGCGTACGTGCCGGAAGATGCCTTGCCACTGCTGTCACTGGCTTCTTCTTCTTTTCCGGAGCGCAGCGAGACTCTGCCGATGGGCACGCACGGCACCCATATGCCGAACTGGCGTGCCACCTTGAGCCTTGTGTCACCGCTTGCCTCAACCTGTTATCAGGGCGAGCTCGACCCCTTTCCCGTACCGGGCTCTTTACTGACCTTCGCGCCCTTCATGCAGTTCGGGCCTGGAGTAGAAAACTATATGTTGTTCCTCAACCTAGAAAAGAGTGCGCAAGCTCGAACATCCACTGTTGAGATTTACGACAGCGCTGTGCCCGGCCGCCGCCGCGGAAGCTTCGAGGTCCGTAATAACGCTGTCTCGGTCGTGAGCTTGGATGGTATGGGAATCGGGCCGGAGAATTTGCCCGTAACCATCTGCAAGGACATGTCCGGTATTCCGCTTTACCTTTCAAAAACTGCTGATGGCGCCTGCCTAAGTCTCGAACATACACACCCCCCTGCATCTTATGTCATCCATGGCAAGCGTTGGGATGCGCAGAAGTTCCTCAAGAAAGAATGGTTTGCGAAACTGGGGCAAGCATGAAACGCCATATCGAGAGACTGCGCCGCGCCACCTGGACCTACAAACAGCCGCTGACGCGTGTGCCGGCCATTGCCGGAGCGCCAGTGAGCGATCTTTTCGTCTGGCGTAATTCCGAAGAGTGGGAGACCTTCTTCGAGCTGACCGACCTGCCAGCCCTCTTTGCTGGCCCGGACAGCGCCGGCCGCAATGTGGCCATTGTGTTTTTCGATGCCGCCGGCTACTCTTTTTCCGAAAAAACGGTTGAAATCACGCCCGGACGCCGCAACACCCTGGCCTTATCGGCAATAATCGGCAACGTCCACGGTGCTGCTGGGACTTTCTCCGTCTTTCATACGCATACGCCGCAAAGCTTGCGGGCCCTGGGCTCACACCTGGCCGAGCGAGGTTACGTGAGCTACCGCTATCGCGGCGCCCCACTGCGGGCCTATGTGCACGGCAATTTGGATGCGATTGCCCGTTTGCCTGACCAGAGTTTGCAATTGTTGGGCGGGCAGAGTTTTCGCCTCCGCGAATACCACCTTCAACATTCTTTGGACATGCAATGCTGCTACGAACTCGGTATTGTCAATCCCACCTCGAAGAAGCAAAGAATCGTTTGTCGAACCCTATCCGCAAACGGTAACACCCTCGGTTCGCATGTATTGGATTTGGCGCCTTGCGGTAGTCATCTGTTTAAGGTGGCGCCGAAGCGTGTGCAGCAACGGATTGTCATGAGGAGCCGACTGATAATGGCGCGGCCCCTAGTATTCCGCGTTCAGAATCAAACAATGGATGTCTTTCATGGATAAGAAAATACTGGAGGTCGGTTACGACTATTTCGAAAGAGTAAAAATCAGTGACCGTGCGCCCTTGGACTTTATCGGTGGTCAGTGTGAGATTTATGCTTACCCCATCGCGCTGTGGCCACGCACCTCACTCAAGGGGTGAATCCTCATCGAGAGCGGGGAGTCTTCGCCAAACAGCGCACGCTTGACCGCGCTGGACTTCTGCTCGGGGTGGGAGTAACGTCGTCCATCAGGGAAAAGGCGGTTTAAATTTCCACTACTCTTAGATCAAACCGGTCAGCTTGGATAATTTTTCTGACAAACAGCCCGGTGAAAACCCCCACAAAACTGAATGAAGGGCCGCTGGCGCAGGCCACGCGTAG
>VGTJ01000318.1 GCA_016874775.1 Deltaproteobacteria bacterium | reverse complement strand
TCGGCCATCCCTCCGCGTCGTATCTATTCTAGCTATGGCCTGGAACCGTGGTGTTTCGGGAACCCGGCGGCACCTGGCAACATTATGCAGGCTCCGGACCCCCTGCAGGCTTGGCGAGGTCGAGGTTTATGTCCCCTGAACCGGTGGTGCCCAGCCGGACGTAAGGGCGACGGAATCCGCGGGCTGCCGGATTCAATGCATCCCGTTGAACGGCAACGCATAAGTTTCGGAAGGTTCCTAATTCCCGGATCGTTCTGCCGGGTGCTGTGCGCAGAATGGTTAGCGTCTACCCGCGCGAATCTTTTGAGGTTAGTTGATCCGGAAGTCGTTGTGCACGACTACCCTGGCCAGTTCGACGGCTTCGCCGTCCTGCCAATAGTGAAGGCGGTACTGATCATCGATGTCACGTCGCCACGCCTTCAATCGTCCGCTAGTTCTTTGAGGGGCCCCTCCTGACGCGGAAGTTCTGAGCGTGTGCGTCGCGGCCAAACCACGCCGAAGAATCGTATCCACGCAGGCTCGCAGCAACTTTGCTGCCTTGCCGTGCTCTGTGAGAAATCCAAGCGCGGCGGCGGACTCCCAAAACACCCGGCGGCACCGATAGTTCGGCGCTGAAGTGCCGGATTGGGGCGCGCGCCTGATCAACTCATCCAGCGCTCTAGACCGCTCATCTTCGCCGGGGCCGGCGATCCAGATCTCCACCACATCTGCGCGATTTTCTAAAGAAGATCGATCGCCATAACAATCGATCGAGAACGATATGCGAGCGCCCGGTTTCAATGAAGGCAAGATCGTGTTGTCTTTGCAATTGGTCACTCTTGCCTTGATGCTTGCACGGTAGTTTGGTCCGACGGACCGACTGATTAGGATCAGGCGATCGGCGCCAAATGCACGTGACTCAATTAGCGCGTAACAGAGCAACAGAGTGCGTTCGGTTTCCGTCACGAATGCCGACGGCCGGTGCTGATTCCGGATGTGAGAGATATCGAGAGGTTCTGCGCGCCACTCGATTTGAAATGTGCCGTACCGATCTTCGATTCTCTTGGCCTTTGTTAATAGGGCCACAACCAACTTGTTGATGTCCATGGTGCTGTGTACCGACCGGACGGCTCTGACCGCGTCGTTAATCCGGTCCCATGTCGGATAGGCGTTCTCCGAGGCTAGAGCGGAGTCGCACCCCGTGGATATGAGCAGATGCACCCATGGTTGCGACAGGCCATACTTCAAAGCCGTCAATGTCTGTATGAAGTCATCGAAGCGCTCGGAAAGATCGTTCCCGGAGTCAGGACAGGTAAGCGCGTATGGGTCGATTACGAGTGCATGCATTCTAGTGCTTTCCCTAGTCCATACGCCCTTGTCGTTTCTTCAGGTTAAGCTCCAGGATTTGGGTGGAGATTGTCTCGCCTTCGTCGAAGAAGCCTTGCGGCCAATTGTCGATCCGGCCGTACTTGTCGATTTGCAGTGGAGAGTAGAGGCTTCGGCCAGCGTCGTTCTGAGTAAAATAGATCAGCACATTTTCGGAAACGGCCGACGAGTCGGCTGCCGCGGCTTGGTGGCGAAGGCGCGTAATAATGTGCTCACTGTGCGTTTCGATTAGGCATTGTTTGTCTAGTAACGTCATAGACAGAAAAAAATCTGCTAGTCTCGTTTGGACCCTTGGATGAAGATGCAACTCTGGCTGCTCAAAGACCAGCGTTGAGCCAGGATCGGCGAGTAATGCCAAGGTTAGGATTGGTAGTACTTGACTGACGCCGACCCCGACGTGCGTGAGGTCGTGTTCTGATTTCAGGTGGATCGACTCGACCGTCAGTTCGTGACCTAGCTTCCCTTGATCTCTCGTGTAAACGGCATTTGCCACTCCCAGATATTCCACCCATTGGTTAAGAGCGGATTTCAGGGTGTCAGTTGACTTTTCTGGTGGTCGTTCGGAGCCCGGATTCATCTCACTTGGCGGGATGTAGGACACCTTCGTCGTGCTGTGCGCGTCCAACACAGCTGCAGTGAATTCGCCCTTGAAGCCCACGTCCTTTGGGTTGAGAGTTCCGGACAGCGGATATATGGCTTTCGGTTCATCTCTTAACGGACCTAGATAGTGCACCTGCTCATGAAAAAATTGCTCCACGAAACGAAATCCGTCATCGAGCGGGTCTGGCAAAGGAATGACATTGAGAGTGTGCTCCGGGGGCCGCTGGCCCTTAACGGATTTATGTAACTCATCTTTGAACTCAGCAAGCTGCTCGCGAAGATGCACTTTGAATCTACCCAGGGGCTCGCAGGTCTCGACAAAGGTTCGAACGGTGGGCTCCGACTTGGTGAGCGATTCGAGTGCCTGCTTAGCACGTTCTGGCCGACTGCCGGGTTCGCGTTGATATGCCTGAATTGCCTCGTTCCATGCCTCGATCAGGATGTTCTTGGAAGTCTCCGATAGTAGAACGCTCTCGACATCAAACCTTTGAGTCATCCACAGTCGCCGAAAACTGTAGTCGCGCAGCGAGGCTAGCGCCTCGACACTGCCACCGGGCTGCATTCGGCGATAATTGTGGTCTCCCAGCGAGGTTAGCGCCTCGACAATGGCACTGGTCTGCGCTTCAACCAAGTCGTATTTGCCGACCATCGCTATCGGGAAAAAATGGCGGAGGTAGGCGCCTACAAAAGTGACTTCGAATTGGAGCCCTGTGGTTGGCTGTTTTGCCGACCGCATGATTTCGTACTCCAAGCCCGCCTTAAAGTGCTCATATTCGCGTGTCTTTCGTATTCCTAGGTCTCTTGCGCGGGCGGTAATTGAACTTGCTGTGCGCTTGACGGCGAACTCGTCCTCTCGCGGCAACTCATCTGAGCGGCATGTGCGGACGTCGATCGAGCTGTATTTAATTCCCGGTTGTACTCGTTTCTCTGACTGGCTTCCTCTCCCAGCGCTCGGAGAAAAACTAAACTCGCACTTAACCTTTATAGAATTCCACTGCGGCGGGATGAAAGTCCTGCGCACTGGGCGCCGGGGGGGTTGCTTGCTTTCCAAGCCAAACCCAACGAGAATTTCCTCGGTTTGCTGGCCGTTCGATAGAATTTCGTCGAACGTCCCTAGGCGGGTAATGCGGCCGTTTAACACGACTGATCTGGAGCTCACGGAGCTTTGCAGAGTCTGCGTGGTCAACAGGATCGCCTGAATTACGGTGCTCTTCCCCGAGTTATTAGGTCCTGAGAAGACCGTGAGCGGCTTGAATTTCAGCGCCGTGTGATCCACGACGGACTTGAACCTCTGAAGAGACCACTCTGTGATCACCGCACCGTCTCCTGCCGTGGCGTGTTAAAGGACTATACGCGAAGGCCGCAGATACCGAGATGAGGAACTTCGTGAACAGGACACCCTGTTGATAGGTCGCGAAGGCGCCAGCTCCAGGACCAAGCCATCCGGTAGGCGACCTCAGATTGCGTACCTCGTTTC
>VGTJ01000317.1 GCA_016874775.1 Deltaproteobacteria bacterium | reverse complement strand
CAAAGCATGCTCCTAAGATCATCGCGTGTTCCCTTCTCTCTCCCTGAACTTGAGTTTCTCCCCACGACACGCGCCTATCTCAGCAGAACCCGCGAAATCATGAAAGATTCAGACCTTTACAGGGATGGCTGCTCTCGCCCCCAATCCGCTCTCTTCGTAAAACCGTAATTCCCTCGCGATCTTATCTTCCCTCCCTTCCTCCTCTAGTCCAGTCTTCCTCGTTTACTCTGCCAAAACGATGTGGTAACACTGGCAGGACTTCGTTTGCCGGGAGGACGTGGCTATGTCCGGCCATTCTAAATGGAGCACGATTAAGCATAAAAAAGCGCTGAAAGATGCGCGCCGTGGAAAGTTGTTCACCAAACTCATCAAAGATTTGACCATTGCTGCTCGTATAGGGGGAAGTGATCTCAGCTCGAACCCGCGACTCCGTACTGCCTTAGCCGCAGCAAAAGCGGCGAGTATGCCAAACGACACCATTGATCGCGCGATCAAAAAAGGTGCTGGCGAACTCGAAGGTGTCAGCTATGAAGAGGTGACCTACGAGGGGCATGGACCTGGTGGAGTCGCAATCCTAGTGCAAGCGCTCACCGATAATAAAACTCGTACTGTATCCGAAGTCCGCCATATGTTCTCCAAGCATGGTGGGAACCTCGGAGCGCCCAACTCTGTGGCCTGGATGTTCAGCAAAAAAGGGGTCATCGCCATTGAAAAAGGTCAAGCCGACGAAGACCAACTGATGGAAATTGCCCTCGAGGCTGGGGCTGAAGATGTCACAGGTGGAGATGACGGGTTTGAAGTCTCCACTGCACCGGAAGACTTTGATGCCGTCCGTGAAGCCTTGGAAAAAGCCGGGATCACAATGGTTTCAGCCGAAGTAACGATGATTCCCCAGAATACGGTTAATCTGGCAGGAAAAGAGGCAGAAACAACGCTCAAACTGCTCGAAATACTGGAAGACAACGACGACGTACAGAGTGTGTCGGCCAATTTTGAAATCGCTCAGGAAGAAGCCGAGCGACTCAGCGCGGCATAAGAGAAACCATTATTGTGGTTGCGCAACGCACCGAGCCCTCTTTGCGAGTCCTGGGAGTCGATCCGGGGACCCTCCGTGCTGGTTGGGGAGTGGTCGAACGAAGAGGGCAGAAACTCGAATTCTGTGCTGGCGGAACGATTATCCCCAAGGGGTTTCGTTCGCTCCACGAACGACTGCGAGTGATCCATGCAGGGGTGGTCGAGGTGATCGATCGGTGGAAGCCGCACGTCCTCAGTTTGGAGAAAGCCTTTGTGGCTTATAACGTACAAAGTGCCTTTCGCTTAGGGGAGGCTCGTGGTGTTGTGTTGCTTGCTGCCTCTCAGGCCGGATTGCGGATTACTGAATACAACCCTACGGAGATTAAGACGGCAGTTGTTGGCTATGGACGCGCAGACAAACAACAAGTGCAAGAATCTGTTCTCGCACTGCTTGGGTTTAGCAAGCGCTCAGGGCCGCCCGAGTTTCCGACGAGCCAAGATGCGACTGATGCACTGGCCGCCGCTATTTGCCACTTCAATTCCTCACGCCTTGCCGAACGTATCGCAGAAGCTAGTGCGAAAGAGCCGCACTCTGGTATGGCCGATGCCACCCGGGTGCAACTCTTGCGCAGTGCGTTTCTGAAACGTTCATTACCACGGTCCCTATCGTTCTCACGCAAAACCGGACGTTAGCAGGTGAGGCTACTGATGTGATTGCTCGCCTTACTGGAGCGTTGGAAGAAAAGACCCCCGAACAGTTGATCGTCAACGTCAATGGCGTTGGTTATCAGGTGTTCGTATCGCTGCAGACGTTTTATCGTCTTCCTGCGTTGCATGATTCGGTGAGTTTGCAGATCTATACACATCTGCGTGAAGATGCACTGCTCCTCTACGGGTTCCTTGAAGAGAAAGAACGCGCGAGTTTCTTGCTGCTCAAAGGTGTCACTGGTATTGGCCCTCGCCTTGCGTTGAATATCTTGTCCGGCATTCCAGTCGATGAACTCGAAAACGCCCTACGAACCGGTGACGTGACGCGTTTGGTTGCGGTTCCTGGCGTCGGTAAGAAAACGGCTGAACGACTCGTCGTGGAACTGCGCGAGAAAGTTGGTGCATTCGATAACGGTCAGAGTGTTACTGGGGGGCAGCCTCCAGTGTCGGCAGAGGCAACCTCAGCACTAGTCAATCTCGGGTATCGGCAGGCTGAGGCAGAGAAAGCTGTACGAGCGGCGCTTCAGCGTGGAGCGAACTCGATCGCTGACCTCATTCGCGAGTCATTGCGGAGCTTACGAGCATGAAAGCAAAGAAAAAGCCGGTATTCGACCAACCTGAGGAGTTACTTCCTGTCGCGACGGCTAGTCTTGAGGCGGGAGGCGATAAGCCTGAGGATCATGTTGAGGGATCACTACGACCACGGTCACTCAACGAATACATTGGCCAAGACGGTGTCAAGCAGAATTTACGCATTGCTATCGATGCTGCCAAACAGCGTGGCGATGTGCTTGATCACACCTTGTTCTGTGGTCCACCAGGCCTTGGTAAGACGTCAATGGCCCACATCATCTCACGCGAGATGGAAGTGAATATTCATGCGACGACTGGTCCAGTGATTGAACGACCTGGTGACTTAGCAGCGATTCTCACCAACCTCGATAGCGGAGATGTGCTCTTTATTGATGAGATCCATCGACTCAATCGTGTGGTTGAAGAACTGCTCTATCCAGCGATGGAAGATTTTCAGCTCGACCTTGTAGTAGGGCAGGGACCATCGGCACGTACTGTGAAGCTTGATCTGAAGCGCTTTACTTTAGTAGGCGCAACAACGCGAGCTGGATTGCTGACGTCACCCCTACGTGACCGCTTCGGTTCGACGTTTCGCCTCGACTTCTATCAAGTGGCGGATTTGGAGAAAATTATCCGCCGTTCCGCTGCAATTCTTGGCTTGGTTATCGATGCGAGTGGCACGGCAGAAATTGCTCGCCGCTCGCGTGGCACGCCGCGCATTGCCAACCGTTTGTTACGACGGGTGCGTGATTTTGCCCAGGTGAAGAATCACGGTGTCATACAGCGCGATGTGGCACGTGAAGCCCTGCAGTTGCTGGAAGTCGATGACGTCGGCTTCGACAAAATGGACCGTGCCATCCTCCTCACTATCATCGAGAAGTTTAACGGTGGACCGGTTGGCGTTGAGACCATTGCGGCGGCCATCGGTGAAGAGAAAAGTACGGTCGAAGATGTCTACGAGCCATACCTCATCCAGGAGGGCTATCTGCAGCGGACCCCGCGTGGACGACTGGCCACATTGCAAGCATATCGTCATTTCGGTATGACGCGATCTGACGGTGGTGCGCAGGGACAGCTCTTCTAAGAGAGTGTTTTGAAAAAGGGATTGGTAAGCTTGAGGGATGAATACACTGCCGCGAGTTTATCCAACGGACCTGACCATGACCGAATGGACACAATTGAAGAGCTTCTTTCCCCCGGCCTCTCGCCG
>VGTJ01000316.1 GCA_016874775.1 Deltaproteobacteria bacterium | reverse complement strand
TGACTGTTGCGGCTTGCAATTCCTGCTTCAACCGGCAAATAAGCGCTTCGTTTCTTTCTCCATCATTGCTCCTACTTACGGCAACTGCAGAATAAACTCCACGGCGGCTGTTAACTTAATGCCATTGGCCTTCACGGGGCGGGCGATCCACGACGCCTGGGCTCCCTATTTCGCCTACTCGTGTGCGCACGGCTTGTGCAACGCCCATCATCTGCGCTAATTAACCTTCGTCCACGAGCAAATGGGCCAAGGCTGGGCCCAGGAGATGAAAGAGGTGCTGGTGGCGATCAAGCACGCAGTGGAAGACGCCCGCCAGCACGGCGCCACCGCGCTGCCCCCGGCGCAGCAGCGGCGCTTTGGGCAACGCTATGATCACCTGCTGACCGTAGGCTTGCAGGTGCCGGAGAATCGGCCGCGGCCCCCCACTGGCAAACGCGGCCGCCCGCAACAAAGCAAAGCGAAAAACCTGCTTGATCGGTTGGCGCACCGCAAACCGGAGACGCTCGCCTTTATGGCGGACTTCTCCGTGCCCTTCGACAATAACCAAGCGGAGCGGGCTCTGCGCATGGTCAAGGTCCAGCAGAAGGTCTCGGGCTGCTTCCGCTCTCAGGAGGGTGCCAAGGTGTTTGCCGTATTCGCGGCTATATTTCCACTCTCAAAAAGCAAGGACGCGATGTGTTGGGGGCGTTATGCCGTGCCTTTATAGGACAGCCGCTTTCCCCACTGCCGCAGGCCTGAGTAGTTACGAAAGGACAACTTTTTCCGGACAGATATATCTATGAGTAAATTAGTGAAGAAACAGGTGCTGCTTGATCTCCAAGCGTTAAAGCGCGCCCAAAAGATCTTACGCAAAGACAGCGAGGCAGAGACCATCCGTGAGGCCATCAACCTTGTTACCCTCCGTCAAGAAGTCGCTGCTGGATTTGATCGTGTTGCAGGCAAGGCCCCTGATTTTCGTGATGTATGGGCCAAATAATGGCCGTGCGGTTGCTGTTTGATACCAGCATTTACATTACCGTGCTCAGGGATGAACACTTTGCCGAAGAGTTCCGCCCGCGCTACATGCGCGATATTCCGCGTACTCATTTCAGTTCTGTGGTGATTGAGGAACTTATTGCTGGAGCCCGTACCTTTCGCCATCGACGGCAAGCTGCTGCACTTTATGAACCCTTTGAACGCGCTGGCCGCATTGCGACGCCAAGTCATAACGTATGGAAGGAAGTGGGAACGGTCGTAGCAGCGCTGGCTGAGAAAGCACCGCAATGGCGAGACAAGCTTTCTCCTGGGTTCCTCAACGACATGCTGATTGCTCTCAGCGGTCGTTCGTTGGGGGCTACGTCGTCACCCGGAATGGGGAAGACTTTCGCCTCATTCGCCAGTTTAAGACCTTTGCTCTAGAGGTCATCTGATGCAGGCAGCCGATTTTGGTCTCGCTCTAGTTTTCCGCCCTTGGCCCATGGCCTCTCTGTTCTGTTCTTCACTCTTCATTTACTTGAGCCCAGTTTTCTGCAGCGCACCAAACACCCGCTCCAGCGTCGCTGGCTCCTTGTAGGGAACTCGCGGCTTCCACACTTCGAGTGACCACTTGGGGTTGATCTTCAGGACCGCTGCCGCCTCAGCTTGAGCGCCGGCTTCTCGACCGAGTTCACTATAGACCACCACCAGGAGTAAGTGAGCCTCCAGATCAGCCGGACTACCATTGAGCGTTTTCTTCAGCGTGGCAATCGCCTCCTCACTCCGCCCAGTCAGGTAATATGTGTGGCCTAGAAAGAGGAGACCTCTGGGTGACAACCGGGGGTTAAAACGTAGCGCCTTCTCAACCAACCCAAAAGCTTCCTCTGTTCGCCCCAAATAACTCAGGGTATGAGCCGCCCACGCATAGATCATCCCATGCATCGGATTGAGAGCAAGGGTCTGCTCCACCTCTAGACTTGCCTGCTCATACTGTTTCTTCCACACATATGCTCCACTCAATATACTGTGAGCCCAGGACGAGGCAGTATTCAAAGTCACCATTTGTTGCGCTGCCGTTAGTCCTCGGTCCAGGGTCTGGGGATCGTGACTCAGTTGCGAAGCCCGCGGTAGGGTGTCATCTAGAGCGATCGCCTGCTGCCCCAGTGCAAAGGCTCACTGCAGGTTTTGCGGGTCTGGATTACCTTGCTGAACCCAGGCAATCCAGTAGACCCATCCCAGCCACGCATACGCCTCGGCATACTGCGGGTCCAATTCGATGGTTTTCTCAAACAAAGGCCGCGCGTGTGGGCATTGCCCTCTTTGGTGAAGCGTAAAAAGTACTCTGCTCCACGTAGAAAAATGTCATATGCCGCCAGGTTGTTCGTGCGTTTGCGCACAATGTGCCCTGGCTCCTGTACAGTAAGCTGGAGTTTTAACGTGGTTGTGATGTAACCGGTGAACTGGCCAATCACACGATCAATTATACAAACGATCTTTCAGCGTTGACTGCTGGGCTCCTAGCACTGTTCGGACTGAGTGCCATCATGCTCATTGCTACGATAGCGCATGCGCGGTACGCTCCAGTTTTCGCATGCGCAATGGAGATCCGCCGATTTCATCCAGTAAGAACACACAGTGAGTAAATAGAGAAACGCTCGCAGAAACAGGAAGAAGACGGTGAGGAGCACGCGACATCTAGAGAACGAGGCAGGAGCAACCTCGTAGAAATCTTATCAACTCGATAAGTGTGGCTATTGCTCCTGACGGATTTCTTGGGGGGACCGGAGAAAAGGCGGTCTCGATAAAAAAGGCCGCCCTGTTGCATGTTCGGGTAGGGGTTTACTTATTCAGAGACTTTCTCATCTTTGAATCGTACTTCCCGGCAACGTTCTCGATTTTCTGAACCGCAGCTTCCATACGCGCAGCCGCGGCTTCAGCACGTTTCGCAGCATCTTCCGCACGGCTTGCTGCTGCAGCTGATCTATTGGCTGGTTCTGTCCACGTATCTCTCACTTCCGTTTCTTTGGTTATTGCACAACCACTCGTAATCATCGTGAACACACTCACAGCAGCAATGACTGTTGCACCTCTTTTATACATCTTCATTACGTGTCCCTCTTACCTCTTCAGCAATGCCGTCCTTACTTTCTCATTCCCTTCGTTGTCATTGCTTCGATGCGAGCTGCGGCATCTTCACACTTTTTTGATGCGGCTTCGACACGAGCAGCCGCCGCTTCTGCACGCTTGGCTGCATCCTCAGCACGACTCGCAGACTGACTCGAACGATTCGCAGCTTCAGTCCAGGTGTCTTTCACTTCACGTTGTGTTGAACAGCCAACATTTATAATGGAAAGCACAGCTACGGCGGCAACGCTCGTAGCGAATTTGACAAAAGTCCTCATCCTGCTTACCCCCTTCGTTGGATACATTGATCCCTCTATACTGCCACAATTTTGTCGCTTACTCAAACAGGCAGCGTGTTTACGTATCAGCATTCCCCAATATCCAGTAGCAATATATAAAATAGCCTGTAGGGGGAATGATGATCTCCCCCCCCCCTACTTCTCAGGCGAT
>VGTJ01000315.1 GCA_016874775.1 Deltaproteobacteria bacterium | reverse complement strand
GCGAGAGGCCGGGGGAAAGAAGCTCTTCAATTGTGTCCATTCGGTCATGGTCAGGTCCGTTGGATAAACTCGCGGCAGTGTATTCATCCCTCAAGCTTACCAATCCCTTTTTCAAAACACTCTCTTAGGAGAATTGAGCGATTGAGAACGCTACGATGATTCAGTGGTATGTTTTCCTCATAGCCTCAATCGAACCGCAAAAGATTGTTCCACTAGGTCTGTCACGCTGAGTGCAACGAAGGGCCTCTCTGAGAGATTCTTCGCTGCGCTCAGAACGACACAGACACAGGGCTCCCGTATAACGTGTCCGAATGTTCTGTGTTCCGATTTGGATGCTCACTCTTTCTCCTTCCTGGCTTGTTGAAGTACCGATTGAAAATCTTCAGAAGGTGGGCAGGTGAACTGTACGCGCGCACCGGTCTCTGGATGAGTGAACGCTAACGACTCCGCATGTAAACACAAACGTCCATCGTCAATAGAGGGACCGTACAGAGCGTCGCCAACGATCGGATGCCCGAGTGCGGAGAGGTGGACACGAATCTGATGACGGACACCGGTGAGAATCGTTACTTGTATCAATGTGTGATGTGCAAAGTGCGTGATCGGAACATACGTCGTCTGCGCCTCTTGACCGCTTTCCGTTGTTTCCTTCATGCGCTGGCCACGCACGCCGCTTGCTTGCAGCAATGACCTCCGCTCCCCGGATCGGTGTATCCGCCCGTGGACTACGGCGAGGTACCGTTTCTCCACGGTGTGATGGGAGAACTGCTCGCGCAGTGCTGTGTACGCTTCGGGCGTGCGGGCTACCAGCAACAGACCTGATGTTGCCGTATCAAGACGGTGTACAACGCCTGCTTCAAGCGCCCGCGGGCTGGCCGCAGTCGTGTCAGGAAAATGAGCACGGAGAAAGTTGGCAACAGTAGCGATCTCATCATGTCGCAAGGCGACAGTCGCAATACCGCTGGGTTTGTTAACCACGACGATCGCATCATCTGCCCATACAATCTCGATCGGTAAGTCTGGGTTGGGGAGGAGGTCAAGGGAAAAACTGAGAGTGACTGTGTCACCTGCATGTAGCACGCTTCCCTTGACACGCACCCGGTCGTTCACACGGGCATGGCCTGCGGCAATCCATGCGGTTATATCACGGCGTGTGATGTTTGGAAGATGGGTGATAAGAAACGTGTCAAGCCGACGCCCGTTGTCAGGCGCGCTGACGTGCCACTGACGGACGACTTGGTTGATAGGCGTCGTGGCTAATTGTGAGAGAGGTTGGTTTTCATCCACCCTTCAACATTCCGTAGAAATTGCCCAAAGGGGTCCTCTCCCGGCGACGGGGCAAAGTAGGCTTTGCGCATGTAATCGAGCGCACCGGAGTAGTATTCAAAATTCTTCGATAACTCTTGAAACAAGAGAAACCCGGTCTGGTAGAGCGCGACATCAAGTTCGGACACTTTCAGATACGAGCGGCGCCCTTCGGAAAAATAGTATTCCAGCACGCCATCCTGCTCGATATGGGTGCGAAATAGCCCATTCATGAACAAAGTGTAGTCGCCGACATATTTACGAAACTCGCGTTCTCGCTGCACCGAGTGTTGAATATGTTCTGCCGGGGGAAGATAGGCCTCCAGCATTTCGACCACACTATCGAGGTGTTTCCCCCTTGAGTTTTGCACCCGATAGAGCTGGTCCGTGTGGGCAAAAGTGGTGAGGACGCTTGCGATGTAGTTGGTAATGGCTGAATCATTCAAGCCGAGTTCACGAAAGCTCTTCTGTGCACATTGCAAGAAGAAGGACTTTAGCCGCTCGTTACTTGCAATCATTTTGCCCATAACGAGAATTATACTAGCAAGATGAGGGAAAAGAAAATAGAGTGCAGATATGCTCAACGACACGGGGACACATATGCGCAGATACACTATTGGTGGGCGTCCTTCCTGGCTCGTACGACTCCAACGTTTCGGGTGGATCTGGTTCATCCTTGCTGTTTCTGTTGCGTTTACTCCCTCGTGCCGTAACCCGCAGGGGACCGAGTCCCGCAACTCTGTTCAAGTCGAAGTCAAAGGCGTGAGTTTTGATCCGGTGGCGAACTCACCCGTTATTATTTTGCAGAATAAAGAGCAGACGAAAGCGATCCCTATTTGGGTTGGCTTGCCTGAAGCGCAGTCGATTCATCTGCAGTTGCAAGGGACAGTGCTCCCACGACCAATGACCCATGACTTGCTGAAGAACATCCTTGAGAAAGTGGGTGTTGGCTTTGAGAAGGTGGTCGTGACGGAGATGAAGGGCGGTACCTATTATGCTTTCATCCATCTTGCGAATGGGAAGACCCCACTACAGATCGATAGTCGACCAAGTGACGCGATTGCTCTAGCGTTGCGCTTTCACCGTCCGATTTTCGTTGCCACGCATTTGTTTGATGAGGCGATTCCCGGCGGTGAAGCGCACCCGGTTACGTTAGCGCCTATCAGTTGGTGAACTCGCCACAGAATGTTAGTCTTTGCAAACAGAGGAGGATCTCATGGCAAGTCTATTAGAGGATAAAGAAGAACTACGTGATTTGGTCACGCGGTATTGTCTCTACATCGATTCTGGCCGTTATGACGATTGGGTGTCGACATTCACGGATAATGGGGTGTTTGACAGCCCGATCCTTGGCCGCTGGCAGGGCAAAACCATGCTCAAGCAATTTACCGAGAAGTATCGATCTTGGACCGGGAACGCACAACCTCGCCATTGTGTGATGAATGTGTTGCTCAACGTTGAAGGCAACCATGCCACTGGTGAATGCTATTTGCTCATGACCCACGCGACTGAAGGGAAAACTGAACTGGTCATCTCTGGTCGTTATGAAGACACGATGGAAAAAGTGAACGGGAAGTGGCTCTTCACGGAGCGGAAGGTGAAACCAGATAGTCGTCCGGCGCATAACTAGTAGATAGTCCAGAAAGTTTTGATGGATAACTCAAGGGACGTCATTCCCGCGAATGCGGGAATCCAGGAGGCTTCACTACAGGCCACTGCTAAATTTCCCTGGATGCCCGCCTGCGCGGGCATGACGAAACCCCATCCCTCAAAATTAAATGGACTGACTACTAGTCCCGTGTCTCGCAAGTTCATGAGCGGTGAAATCGTAGGGCGCGTACCACGCGCCAGTCAGTTGGCGCGCTTCGCACGCCCTACGACTGCTCACGAAGTTATGAGACACGGTACTAGAGAGGGGATGACCGATGGCTGTTCGCTGATTTTGTCCTTCTGATCGCCCTCTCCTGTCAAGGAGAGGGCAGCACGAGTGGACCGAGTACGGGTGAGGTAGAGGAGGTCAGGGTGTCATACCAGCTCTCGAAAGATAGGAGCATTTGCGTGTCACCCTGAGCGGAGCGACGGGTCTCACAGAGAGATTCTTCGCTGCACTGCTCAGAAACACACTCTCAGGCCGAGACGGGCTGGGGGAGGAGCGTGAACCCCAACCGGGCGGCGGTCCGTTTGAGGTGGCGAAGGGTGCGTTGACGCAGGTGTTCATCATAGGCTTCCCAGC
>VGTJ01000314.1 GCA_016874775.1 Deltaproteobacteria bacterium | reverse complement strand
ATTACTACTCAGCTGCATATGTTCCTCCTCTAGAGAGATCCTAATTCCCGTCCCTGGTCTGGCACGGGTGCGCCTATCTTGCACCTCTCTTCGTGTGAGGAAAGAACGCCGTTCAATCACCGCTTACGTTGAACCGCACAAGGCCAAAATCCGCTGCTGAGAACAAGGATGGTCGTGACAATACCGATGCGTGTTTGCATGTGAAGTGCTCCCCTGTCTTTTCTTACGAAAGTGGGGAGCTGTCTAGATGTGTAGGTGAGGGGAGAACAGATGACGAAAAAACGGTCAGAAGAAAATAACCCACAGAATGAGAGGCGGAGCGAAGGGTGAAGGGAGGCCTGGGAGTGTTCTTCCCCGTCTCTCCATTTCACCATGCCTCTGTCTCGTTTTTTGCTCTGATGCTACCGATCCGGTGTCACCAGCCCAGTACGAATCGCATATCGGACAAGTCCAGCGATATCGTGAATATCTAACCGCTCCATCAACTGAGTCCGATGAGTCTCGACGGTTTTGACACTAAGCGTGAGTTTTGCGGCGATTTCCTTCGTGGTATTCCCTTCAGCAATCAGCTGGAGAATCTCTCGTTGTCGGAGTGTCAGTGGATCGTGCGGGGAGGTCTCAACTTCTGTCCGATGCAGCGTTCCGCCAGCGGAGCGTTGCAGGTAGTCGGCGATGACGTGCGTCGAAATTGCTGGACTCAGATACTTCTCTCCTCGCATCACCGCACGAATAGCCAACTCAAGTTCAGTTGGGGCCGCATCCTTTAACAGGTATCCTGCCGCACCAGCTTGTAGCGCTTGAGTGACATATTCTTTGTTCGCGTGCATCGACAACATCACGACGCGGACGTGAGGAAAGTCGTGGGTCACCTGAGCTGTGGCAACGAGGCCGTTCATCTCGGCCATCGTAATGTCCATGAGAACCACATCAGGTGGATCGGCTTTGATCTTTTCGAGAGCTTCGCGTCCATCGCTCGCTTCTCCGATGACTTCCGCCCCAACCATTTGCTGGAGGAGGGTGCGAAGTCCGGCACGAACTAAATGGTGGTCGTCGACAAGGAGGATGCGAATAGGGTTCATGATGTACCTTTCATCTCCAAGGGAAGGGTAGCGGTTATTTGCGTGCCTTGTTCTGGTGCTGAAGAAATAACCAGTTCCCCATCTGCCAGACGAGCGCGCTCTTGCATACCGGGAAGTCCCATACTGAAGCCGCGCCCTGCTCGTTGTTGTGCGGACTCAACGTCAAATCCTCTGCCATTATCGCGCACGGAGAGGAGTAACTTCTGGTTACTACAGCGTAGGGTGACCCAAACGTCAGTTGCCTGAGCGTGGCGGGCTGTGTTGGTCACCGCCTCCTGGACCACACGGAAGCATGTGGTTGCGATTGCCGGGCTCAGATCTGCAGGAATCGGATCGATAGTGACATGGACAGCGAAGCCCACACGTTCTGCCTGGCGCTCCATGTACCAATTGAGCGCAGCGGTCAAGCCAAAGTCATCAAGCATCGACGGACGTAAGTCGAGGGATAGATTCCGCACTTGTTGAAGCGTGCGATTGACGATACCGAGGCTATCATCTAGTCGCGCGTGTAACGTGTCGGGCTGTCGTTGGGCAGCGTGGAGATTAAACTTGAGTGCCGTGAGTGCTTGACCAATCTCATCGTGGAGTTCCCGCGCTAACCTCCGTCGCTCATTTTCTTGTGCTTCCAGCACTTGGCGTGAGAGCGTATGTAACGCTTCTTCTGCCTGCTTGCGGGCATGGATCTCCGAAGTGAGCTGCATGTTCATGGTCGATAACGCCGTCGTTCGTTCTGCAACGCGATGCTCCAAATCGATTTGTGCATGGCGCAACGCTTCTTCAATACGTTTACGTTCCTCGATTTCGCTCTGGAGGGCCTGGTTTGCTTCAGTCAGTGCTCGTGCTTTATCCCGTTCTGCTTCGATCACACGGCGTAAGTCTCGGGCGTACAGTAACAACTGCGATTGATCGATTGTGGTGTCAGACTGAAGCGAGGATACGATATCCACCGTTGCGTCCTTAGCGAGAGGGCTGGGTTCTGTACACGCTTGCTGTTTCCATACATTTTGGATGCGCTCGCGCAGATCTAAGGGGCTCAACGGTTTGACGAGATAGCTGTGGACACCGACAGCATGGCCTAACTCCCGATCTTTGTCTTGGCCCTTAGCCGTAAGCATAATTACTGGGATACTGGCTGTTACGGGATCTTGACGTAGTTTGCGTGCGACTTCGATGCCACTGAGCGTTGGCATCATCCAATCGAGAATAAGCAGGTCTGGCTGCTGCATGCGAGCGAGATCAAGCGCTTCTTTGCCATCGCTGGCTTCAAGAAAGCTATATTCCGGGTCATTCATTGTCAGGCGCGCAAGCTCTCGCAAACTCGCATCGTCATCCGCTAGCAGGATCGTCTTCATACCGTTCGATAGAATAGAAAAGTTTGCTGAATTGCGCTAGTAGCGGGCTGAGGGAAAATTCCCCAAGGCGTGAGACTTGCGACTCAGGAGAATGCCCGATATCGAAGGGAGAGACAGGAATGGCTGGACATGGACTTTTTGATTTGACGGGGAAGCGTGGTTATGTCACTGGGGGAGGCTCGGGCTTGGGCCGGGCCATTGCCCAAGGGTTAGCGGAGTCAGGGGCGTCCGTTGTTGTCAGCGACATCAATGGTGAGGCTGCCGAGCTGGTGGCTGGAGAGATTCGCGCGCAAGGTGGACGTGCTCTGGCGTTGCGGACGAATGTTGCACTGCAAGCTGACGTGGATACCTTAGTGCGGACAACAACAGAGCAGTTAGGAGGCCTTGATTTTGCCTTCAACAATGCTGGCATCCTGAAGATTGTGCGACCAGAAGATATCAACATCAAGGATTGGCAAGAGGAAATTGATGTTGATCTCACCGGTGTCTTTCTGTGTGCTCAAGCGGCAGGGCGCTACATGATCGCGCATGGAGGCGGGAAAATTGTGAACACCGCGTCGATTTCTGGTTTAGTGGTCAATTCTGGATTAACCTACTCCGTGGCAAAGGCAGGTGTGATTCAACTGACGCGAGTCTTAGCGATGCGTTGGGCCCGTCATCGGGTGTACGTCAATTGTTTCAGTCCTGGTTATATTCGTACAGGAATGACCGCTGCCCATGTGGCACGACCTGAGGTCGAACAAGAGATGGTACGGCAAACTCCGCTCCGTCGCCTGGGTGAGCCACGTGACTTGGTCGGGGCTGCCTTGTTTCTTGCCTCAGCGGCCTCGGATTTCGTGACCGGCCAGAATCTGATTGTCGATGGTGGGGTGACGTTAGGGTAGCTGCTGGAGACGGGGACGTTGTCAGCGATCAGCCTATATAAGAGGCCCTCGGTGTTCAGCCTTTAGTGCTCAGCCTAAGACTAAGGTGATTTTGAGAAAAGAAGATACCCAAAGCCGAGCGAGTGAGGTACGATAGCGGAGAGACAGATAACGTAGGGAGAGGTGGAGGGGCTAGGGTGTTCAGGAAAGATTTCACCAGTCCAAGTGCTCAACAAATTAGTGGGCAACAGATTGCCGATTTGCGCTTAGCCGCAGCGCAGATGCGCGGTGCCAAGCGCCGTGCCTTTCAGGCCG
>VGTJ01000313.1 GCA_016874775.1 Deltaproteobacteria bacterium | reverse complement strand
CGGCGAGAGGCCGGGGGAAAGAAGCTCTTCAATTGTGTCCATTCGGTCATGGTCAGGTCCGTTGGATAAACTCGCGGCAGTGTATTCATCCCTCAAGCTTACCAATCCCTTTTTCAAAACACTCTCTAAGAGAAGTGATATGGCCGAAAAAGTAAAAGTCTGGTTCGATCCCGAAGGCGATTTTCTCGAAGTGCAGTTTCGGGATGCCCCAGGGTATATGCGAGAGACCGCGCATGATGCCGTGATGGCGCGCGTAGACGAGCACGGAAACGTGCTGGGATTCACCATTCTTGGGGTGAGCCGTTTCCGTAAGGAGCAACCCTTAGAAGCGGAATTCACCGTTGACCACGATCGGCCACCGCAATGAAATTTACTGAAAGCGGTAAGCTCACTCTGTCGGGGAGTCAAAATGGTCACCGTTCGGGTAACCATTCGGGTCACCATAGGCGTGTGAGACCGAAGAATACGGAGAACTACAGAGGAGACGAAAGAAACGAAAAGGCCCAGGAAATCCGGGCCTTTTGTGCTATCGAGTGTTATGGAGTTATACGGCGCATCAC
The DNA here is from genome assembly GCA_016874775.1 of Deltaproteobacteria bacterium. Classification (NCBI taxonomy): domain Bacteria; kingdom Pseudomonadati; phylum Myxococcota; class Myxococcia; species Deltaproteobacteria bacterium. Next base: position 3,135 of record VGTJ01000313.1, on the reverse strand, counting down.
AAACAGTTTGGATTATGAGACCCTCGCTCTAGCCTACTGAGCTACGCCGCCGTGTGAGGGCTGCATTCTACCAGAGAACCAGACTTCGCAGCAAGTCCAGCACTCGCAGGAGCGCCGTAGTTGTGTCATTATTCGGGCTCATGCGATTGGCGCATATTCCTTCAGGAGGGAGCATTCCTATGAGAGAAGCTGTCATTGTTTCCGCTGCTCGTACCGGCATTGGTAAAGCGTTCCGCGGTAGCCTCAACAAAACCCATGGCGCAACGCTCGCCGCTCATGTCATTAAACATGCGGTGGAGCGAGCGAAGGTTGACCCGGCTGAGATTGAAGATGTCGTCCTTGGCTGTGGCTTGCCTGAGGGCGCCACAGGGCACAATATCGCGCGTGTGGCCGCGCTTCGCGCGGGACTGCCCAAAACTGCAGCAGGTGTTACGGTCAATCGCTACTGTTCATCTGGCCTGCAGGCTATCAGCTTCGCAGCGCAACGCATTATTGCGGACGGCGCGGATGTCATGGTCGCAGGTGGTGTGGAATCTATCAGCCTCGTGCAAGGAGTGCTGAACACCAACAATTTCGTTGAAGACTGGATGCATGCGAACCTCAAATCGATCTACTACCCAATGCTCTCCACTGCCGAGATTGTCGCACAACGATATAAAGTCTCGCGCGAGTCACAAGATGAATATGCGCTGATCAGCCAACAGCGTACGGCAGCAGCACAAGCAGCGAATAAGTTCAAAGACGAGATCGTGCCATTCACGACTAACATGGAAGTCACCGATAAAGCGAGTGGTCAAACGTCGGTGAAAGAAGTCACCTTGTCTCAAGATGAAGGCAACCGCTCAGATACCACGCTTGAGAAACTTTCTGCCCTTCCCTCCGTGACCAACGGAAGTATTACGGCAGGGAATTCAAGCCAGTTGTCAGACGGAGCAGCAGCATGTGTGCTGATGGAAGCACGCGCGGCGTCGCAAAAGGGGCTGCAGCCGATGGGGATATATCGTGGGTTGATCGCCACAGGTTGTGAACCTGACGAAATGGGTATTGGGCCGGTCTTTGCTGTACCAAAACTGTTGCAAAGACATGGGCTCAAGATAGATGACATCGGGCTGTGGGAGCTCAACGAGGCGTTTGCGGTACAGACGGTGTATTGTCGCGATCGGCTCGGACTGCCAATGGAGCGATTCAACGTCGACGGCGGCGCCATCTCGATTGGTCATCCATATGGAATGAGTGGAGCTCGAATGGTCGCTCACGCCCTTACCGAAGGAAAACGGCGTGGTGTGAAGTATGTCGTCACAACCATGTGTGTCGGAGGCGGCATGGGTGTCGCCGGTTTATTCGAGGTGGTGTAACTCCAAAGGAGAATGAGAGATGGCTACCGACGGCGTAATCGACATCGTCTGCAACCTATTCACTGAAGAAGAAGTCCGCTTACGGCGCACGGGCGTCGATGAACATTTCCTCGATCAGGTGCGTTTCCCTGAGGAACTGCGCAATGGCGTCCCGATCGAGGCGTATCTCGAAAAGATGGACCGGGCCGGGATTCAACGCTCTCTCCTCATCGCCGTACGCGCTGGAGATTTGCGCGTGCGACATTCGTTCGAGATTCCCTACGAACGCGTCGCCGACGTGTGTCAGCAATATCCAGACCGTTTCTCTGGCCTCGCTGGCGTCGACCCAACGCGTGGCATGCAAGGGTTACGCGAACTCACCAACGCAGTGCGTGAGTATGGTTTTGTCGGTGCTCATCTCTATCCGCATTGGTTTGAGATGGCTCCGGACCATGCACGATATTATCCTCTCTACGCCAAATGCTGTGAGCTTGAGATTCCCATCATGATGCAGGTTGGCCATTGCCTGCGGTACCATAAAGATCGCGTCTTGCCGAGCGTTGGACGCCCGATCACGCTTGATCGTGTCGCCATCGACTTTCCTGAACTCACGCTCATCGGCATTCACGTTGGCTATCCCTGGACCGAAGAGATGATCTCGGTCGCGTGGAAACACCCCAATGTGTACATCGGCACCGACGCGTATGCGCCACGTCACTGGCAGTCACCACTGGTACACTTCATCAATACCTGGGGACAGGACAAAGTGTTATTCGGCACGGATTGGCCGGTCATTGACCCGGAACGGGCGATGAAAGATGTTCATGAACTCGATCTGAGATCAGCATCCAAGCAGAAATTATTACGGGAGAATGCGCTACGGATTTTCCACCTACCGGAGTCACCTGCAAGAGCTGCACAATGAGAACTCAGGACTGAGAGCGAAGCCCTGCTATACTCGACTCTCAGTCCTCAACACTGTTGTCGGTCACCACGCCATATCGCGTGGCTGTGGGCCACGGAGCTTCGGATCGATCTCCGTTGGCGTTGTTTTTAACACCGGTCGGCATGCGTCAGGAATTCCAGACACGAATTCTTCTTGAACAAATTCACTCTCTCCAAGAGTTGCGCCGTAGCCGATTCCACCAACGACGCTCATCGCTGTACACGTCGCCACTTTCACGGGCAACGCAATAACCGTTGCGATAATGCTCGAGATTCCGCCCCCTACGGCCGTAGGCAGGTCTCGGCCAGCATGCGCAGGAAAGGCAACGAGTCCCTGACCAAAAGCCAGGAACATGACAACAATGGCGACAATACGAATCCGTTTCATTTCAGTCTCCCTGTCGTGGAGTTCATGTCATTTTGTCATCTGTACTCAGCAGTTACAAGAGAATCAGACGTGATGACTATTATGGCATCACCCGTGCTCAGTTATCACCTGAGGCATGGACCGTGCCGGTGGTTGTGGGCGGCCATAACTTTCCCACAACTCGCCCCATGCTGTCCGACGAAACTCGCGAATCCGCTGCTGTCCAACGATCGGGTACCAAAGAAAGTCGTGATACACGTTCGAGGCAAACGGTGCCCACGCAACCAAGGGAGAATGGAGGAGGATTTTCTCTTAGGCCAACTTCTGGAGCGAGTCGCGCAGAGTTCAGTGGGACGATTACAGTTCGTCAATACGATTGTCTCTTTAAGTTTAGGCGGTGGCAGGAAACAACTTACCGCAATAGTGATTGACCGGAGTGGAGAGCCTCTGCACAAGAGCAGGGATGAGAGACGAGACCATTGTGTGCTG
>VGTJ01000312.1 GCA_016874775.1 Deltaproteobacteria bacterium | reverse complement strand
GAGCGCAGGCATACCTCCTCCTCCTTTTTCCCGGACACCCGTGCTGCCCTCTCTATCCTAACCCCTTCTTTTTACAAGACTCTAAGCGCGTTCCCCGTGCGGTAATGCATTGCGGTCGACCTTACCATTCGGGGTCAGCGGGATCCTCTCTACAACAACAAAGGCCACCGGCAGCATGTAGTCCGGCAGCGTTGTCCGTAAAAACGCGCAGAGTGCGGATAGGGGCGGAGAGGAGCCGTGATGTCCAACAATATAAGCAATAAGTTGTTTGTCTTCAGGAACATCTTCCCGAGCAAGGACGACCGCACTCTGCACGGCCGGATGCGTTTGTAGGGTCGCCTCGATTTCGCCCAACTCAATGCGATATCCGCGTATCTTCACCTGGGTATCACGACGCCCAAGAAACTCGATGTTCCCGTCAGGCAGGTACCGCACCATATCACCAGTGCGGTAGAGTCGCGCTCCAGGACGAGAGCTGAAAGGGTCGGGGATAAATTTCTCTGCGCTCTGTTCTGGGCGATGGAGATACCCGCAGGCGAGTCCGTCTCCACCAATATACAATTCTCCAGGGACGCCAACAGGCAGCGGTGACAAGTACTGGTCAAGAATATACACCGTGGTGTTACTGATCGGGGTGCCGATGGGAACTGAGGTCAGGTTGGCCGCGAGCTGGCGCGGGATGTGATAGCAACACGCGAACGTCGTGCTTTCAGTCGGCCCGTACCCATTCGTGATTCGCGTGGTAGGCAGAAGCGCCAAGGCGCGACGCACGTGCGCTACAGACAACGCCTCGCCGCCAATGAGCAATTGGCGGACTCCAGAGAGTGCTCCAGGTTCAGTACCGATGACGGTATTGAATAATGATGCGGTAAGCCACAACGTCGTCACCCCGTGGCGCTTGACCAGCGCGCCGAGTTCGTGCGGACTTGGAACCTGGGCCGGATACAACACACAGGTGCCGCCATGCAGGAGCGCTCCCCAAATTTCAAAGGTCGAGGCGTCGAACGAGATAGGCGCCAGGTGCAGCAACTTTTGCTGAGTGTCGAGCTGGACATAGTCTACGCCGAACAGTAAACGCGTGATGCCTCGGTGTGGTACGGCGACCCCCTTGGGACGGCCCGTCGATCCTGACGTGTACATGACATAAGCACAATCGTCCGCCGTTGTTACACAGGCAGGGTTGTCAACACGCTCTTTGTTGATTGTGTCCCACTCGGTGTCAAGACAAACCAACTGCTGCGCATCACAAAGAGGGTGCGGAGTGGGGTTTCCCGTGCTACCTACCTCAGCGGCTTCAGCGTTGGAGAATAATGGGAAGAACTTTTCTTGCGTGAGTATAATAGAGACGGCGGTATCCTCGAGCATGAAGCGCAACCGCTCTGTTGGATAATGGGGGTCCAACAGCACATACGCGCCACCGGCTTTCAGAATGGCCAACAAGGCAACGGTCATATCGAGTGAACGCTCCAGGCACACGCCCACGAGGGTCTCGCGCTGCACGCCTTTCTTTTGCAAATAGTGCGCAAGCCGATTGGCACGTGCATTGAGTACTCGATACGGTACGTGTTCCTCCGCACACACTACCGCGACGGCGTCCGGTGTACGTTCGACTTGTGTAGCGAATAACTGTTGAAGACACTGCGTCTGAGGATAATCACGCGTTGTGTCGTTCCAGTCGAAGAGTATCTGCTGACGCTCGCTGGCGGTAAGCAGCGGCAGGGCAGACAGAGGTTGCTCAGGGTTCGCAACCGCAGCCGTCAGCAGGGTTTGTAGATGCCCGACCATGCGCAGAATCGTGGGTTCATCGAGAACCCGCGTGTTATAGACGATCGTCGCAGACATCGGTTCGGCTGCAGATGTGTCGAGTGAAAAAACATCTGGTGACACATGCAGAGTTATGGCTCCCTGAGCATAGCAGGGATCTTCGTCAACACAGGGCAAGAAAACCACTGAGACATCAGCAACGTGACGTACCCTAGGTATCTCGTGTATAGCTGGGTCGCGGACCAGGAGATCCCGCGTGTAGGTGCGATGGTGTTCACACAGAGTCACTTCTTGTGCAATAGTCGTATACGCTTGGGTGAACGGTCCATCCAAGTCTAACTGCACCCGGAACGGCACCCGTACGGCAAACAACTTTTCAGAGAGCGGTGTGGTGTGGTGCTCCTCTGCTCGCTGTGATGCCGAAGTGAAGCCAATATCAAACGAGTGCTCTTGGGTGAGTCGAGAGAGGTAGACCGCGAACGCTGTGAGTATGAGGGTGTCTCGCCGCCATGGTTGAGGCGGTACGGTGTGCGCTCCGACCGGAAGCGAAAACGACACCGGCAGTGAGGCACTCCCAGTACGCTCATTCATAGGCGATGAAACATAGGGCAAGCGAGCAGGGTGGATGGAGGTGAGTCGTTTACGCCAAAACCCCTCATGCTTTGCAGTGTGGCTCGCTTGTTGTGTAAGTTCATTGAGCGTTGTGCGGGCAAGATCCGGGAGTTGCTGACCGATTTGCAACCCATACTGCTGGCTCAAGGAGGCAACCGGTACGGCATCACCATCCACGGTGAGCAGTTTGGTAATTGTGAAGTCTTCCGTTGCCGTAGCGATCGTCAGACTATCTTGCTGCATGGCACGAATGGTCCCGGCAGCAACTGACGGAGAGCCGGGACGCAGCTCATATTCAGTGACAATGAAAAAATCACCGTTCACATGGAACTTCAGGGTGGTCAGCGGATTGAGGTACGGACCAAAAGACAAGGCCCGACAAACCCCCGCGAGGTCTGCTGCTGGAGTGTTCCACGAAATAATTCCTCCACCTGGCGGTCTTTCATGCTCAGCGAAGTACGTGCGCAGACTGAGGTCTTGTGGGATCGGGCTCCATCGCTGGTCGGCCAACTCCGTAACTAATTCCTGGAATGAGGCGATCGCCGCTTCGTAACATTTCAGGTTCAGACTCAACGAGGTCTCGTCCGGGGCAAGAGAGAAGCGCCGCTGCTTGAGAATGTCACCGGCATCGACCTCGCCAGTCATGACATGCCAAGTCACACCATGCTCTGTCTCACGTCGCAACAGTGCCCAGGCCGGGGCATACATACCGGCAAATCTGGGGAGTGGGCCATCATGAAAGTTGATCGCGGCATGAGACGGCAGCGACAACAGCGCAGCAGAAAGAATCCGCTGATTAATGATACTAAAGAGATACGTAAACGACTGCGGCGATAGCTGGGCTCCCCAATCTTCCTGCGAGTGGTAGACCGGCACGTTGTGGTCATGCGCCCATTGGCGAAACTCTGGCGTGTCACTGATCACGGCCTTCACAGTATGCCCGGCACGTACAAGTATGCCGGCACAGTGAGCAGGAAGCGAAGTGTCGCCAATAATCACGCAGGAAAATGGCTGCCCATGTTGTGGTTGCTGTCCCTGCAGCTTCATCATTGTCATAAGAGTGCGCAGTCGTAAGAAAAATTGTTCTCCAATATGGTCAACAAAGATTGAGAGACACAAGACCCCAAATATACGGGAGACTGGGATCAGCCCACCGTGTACCATACCGGCGCGCGGCAAGCGGCCCCGACGCATGCATCGTGAGCTTCCGGTAAAGCCGCTTGACACCCGAGGTTGAGAGACAGCAAGAGCTGCTGCGTGGTTGTTCGCACCAAACTCTCACGGCCAGACCGATGCAACGAGCACGAGATGTGAAGCCCT
>VGTJ01000311.1 GCA_016874775.1 Deltaproteobacteria bacterium | reverse complement strand
CCTACAGGTCTCCGACGATGAGTCTCAAGCGCTCAATATCAAACCCGGTAAGTTTCATGGCGATTGGAACTATACGCTTCTTCCTCGCTCTTAATCGGTAACTTAATTCTTGCCCATGCCTTAGTGATTGGCTCTGCTGCGCGGTGAGGCGCTGGTGTTGTTGACGCGCTTCGACAAGACTGTCACGTCGTGCGATGAGTCGTCGCGCAATCTCGCCTTGTGTAGCACCAAGCGCTGCACTTTGTAGTTCTGTAGAAAGGGCGAACAAATGGTCACCCTTGCGAACAGTGACTCCTTCCTGCACATAGAGTGCAGTGACAACACCCGCTTGAGGGGCAAATATACGCACAAGCCCGTGTTGCGGCACCAACCAGCCACTAATGCGTGCTTTGCGGGTATAATCAGCGAAAAACAACAGACCGAAAATAGCCGTGGTCGTTATGAGTGCAAAAACGGTAAACAGTCTGTGCGATAAGCGAGGGGCAAGGAGAATGGTCCCGAGCCACTGGGTTTGCTGCTCGACAAGTACTTCAGGGCGGAAGAGGGATTGCTTGTCCATAGCCGATCCTGTGGTCATTCCGGCAAGAGATACTCTTTCACCTCAAAATTCACCTCGATCATTTTTACGAGCTTACGGACTGGCAAGATCTTGCGAATCTTCGGATCAAAAAAGTCCTTCAACAATGGCGGGCGCGCTGTTTTAAAGTAGAAGTCTGGGTCTTCAACCACAATTGTTTTCGCCGTCAATTCCAACTCATCCAGACGAGTGACCGTCTGAACGATACAGGGCACATGTGTCACGCCTAATGCTCGTAATGCGCACGCCCGGTGATACCCATTGTGGAGTAGCAAGCGGTTGTCTGCACGGATAACGTTGAGGAAATTTGAACCGAACCCGACGACGACACCTGCTACGCCGGAAATCGGTCCAAACGAATAATAGTTTTGCAATTGGTCGGGCTGTAAAAGAGCTACCCGATGAAAGCGAAAATCGACCGAGTCTAAACGAAAGACATAGCGTCGCGAACCAACTTTCTGGGCATGGACCGGAGCCGACGGATGCTCCTGAGGCAAACAAACGTGGAATAACGTAGCTGGATCAGGTTTCGGCCCAATCTTCGCCTTCAGCGCATCAACAAAGTTACGCGTCACCGAGGTTTGATACACAATCAGTCGGTCAAGTTCGACCATAGCAAAGCTGGTAGGAAGCGTATCGAACGTGTGACGATAGTAAGGATTCGCTGCAATCGCTTCAGCGAGAGGCACGAGTGCTGGATCAAGGTCACGGCACTCCGCCTTGTCAGCAATCCCAAACTCGCGCTCTTCTAGCTCGTGATAGTAGTCGTTCGCTTCCCGCCATTCGTCAGTCAGCTTTTTTGGATCAAGGGTATTACCATCAATCACCGTATCTTTGACAAAGTCGAGGTAAGACCGGAGCGGCGGCTGGCCTAGGAGCCACACTTCTTCGACAACATTGGATTTTTCTCTGGTTTGTTTGTTGATGGCATAGAGTTTCACAATTTCAGCAAAGCAATGCAGCACCGAATGCAAATCTCCTGAGAACGTGATACAAATAATCGCTAGTAGAAATTCGCGAGATCTCTACCGCTCCCCAGAACATCGAGCATCTCAGCCGATCTCGCTTTTTTCACTGCAATCCCTGACATCCACGAGTGGCTGAAAAATTCATCTACTCGTACAGGAGTGAATCTTCAGCTTTCTCTGGGTGTCGGGCGCTGAAGCAAGTCTCGCCATCTACTGAAAGTGACGAGTCGTATCAGCCGTTCGCTAAACGGTGACTAGTGTTTGCCCGAGCCTGAACCACGACCAGAGCCCGAGCCTGAACCACGACCAGAGCCCGAGCCTGAACCACGACCAGAGCGCGAGCCTTTGCCGCGCGAGCCTGAGCCACCTTTTCCACCACCCTTGCCGCAGTGACCTTTGCGACCGCCGCCGTACACCTGCACTAATTCATTGCTTGTCAATTTACGCATAATTCCCTCCACATTATTTTGATCTCTCAGGGAAGCGGTAGGCGCATTTCTGGAATGACCACAGGTGCGCGTTTATTTTTATGCCGCGAAATGATTCGCGAACACAATCTATAAAAAGAGAGAAATAATAGTGCCTCAATCAGTGTAAGGAATTACCAGACGTATCGTATTGGAAGGAAATAGAGAAAACACCTGAGAAGGAAATACCTTTTGATAACATATAGTGATTAAAAAAAGAAAGCATAAAGAATCTATCGAATTTGCGCCTCAAACCTCGTGATCTGTCCCGATACTTCCAAAGTGGCGACCGAGAGGCCTCACTCTCGCGCAAACGGGAGTCTGGGCTGTTTGGCTGCAGGAGACTGAGGAAGGAACTCGAGGCTCCTCAGCAGTCGCATCGCTGCCTGGTGCTCTGGAATAGTTGCTAAGATTTGCTGACAAGCTGTGATTGCTCTCTGCTGGCGGCCTCGTCTGACAAAATCATCAGCCAAAGACAAGGCTTCAGTGATACAGCCAGGATCTAATTTGTCATTTAAGTTTGTCCCTGACTTCGTGCGGATTGCTGGATACTGCACCCGTACATCTGCAGCACCTAGTGAATACTTGTAGGGCTCATTGCCGCGCAGAAAATCGTACGTTCGCAGGCCGTGCTCAATAGTCCAGCGAATGTTCCAGGCGCGTAGGACCAACCCCACGGGTAAGTCACGAAAGTTCTCGTCTCGGCCGCTGACAAAAAACAACAAGCGGGAATACTCCCAGTCAACAAAGCTCGCCAGTACACCGATCGGCTTTTCCCTATGCCAAAGGACAAGCAGATGGGCCAGTTCATCCTCCAAGCCCCGCTGGATAATCTTCCCATACTTCGCCGCTAGGCGCTGAGTATCGGCCCCTTTCTGCTCACCCCACATGTTGCTCCATAGCATGGTGAGAATCTGCACATCTCGTGAGTGCGTTGTCACGTCTGTCGTTGTGATTCGGTATTCAGACGACGATTCGAGCTTGCGCAGAAAGCGGCTGATTTTCTGCCGTGTATTGCTACTGAGCTGCGCCAGATAGGCCGCGAACGTATCGGGAAGGTCGATATACGGGCATAGGAGATTATCGGTTTCGCCGTCGTTGATGACACTCGTCAAAGATTCGACAAGCAATCGCTCGTCCATAAACGGCTTCATGAACAGCTCAAAGCGTCGCGCAGAGGTCCGAAACCCCTTCAGGAAGATGTGGGACCAATGCATCTGCTTCAGATATGCAGCACAGGTACCGAGAACCAGTTCTTCATGATCAGGATGGCAGAGGATACCGCCGTAGTCTGCCCAGAACAGCCGTCCGGCAAAATGGAGTTCGTTACGGAGTTTCTGGCGGCTCTTGCTCCAGAGGGTCTTCAGCCGTAACGGTAGGAGTCCAAGAGCCGTCCCTTCCGCACTGCGAGCAACCAGCACCATCCATTCCTCTGGATAGCTTTCCAGCGGCCCGGTCAACCATTTCCAGGAAAGAAAGAACTGTGCCTCTGGGTCAGCGTGGTAGAGCGCATCCCACGCTGTTCTCAGGTACTGGAAATCCTCGAATGTGTCGATACGTTCGATGTAAATAAAAACCCATTGGACGGAAAGTGCTTCACCTCCTAGGATGGCAAATGGATAAAGTTTGTCAGTGCCTACGGAGGTGAAGCGATGGACGGGGAACATCTTCGCATAAGCAAGCGGGAGCGCCAAGCGTTGCTCGAGCAATATCGGAAAGGCGCCAATGAGCGCGTGCGCTTACGCGCCCACCTCCTCTTATTATTAGCGGACGGCTATTCGTGGGCGATGATTG
>VGTJ01000310.1 GCA_016874775.1 Deltaproteobacteria bacterium | reverse complement strand
GTCGCCCGCGTTCATCCAGCTCTTCGACCAGACTTCGATACTTAGACCGAAGCCAGCACACAATGGTCTCGTCTCTCATCCCTGCTCTTGTGCAGAGGCTCTCCACTCCGGTCAATCACTATTGCGGTAAGTTGTTTCCTGCCACCGCCTAACTTCTCGTTCTGTAATGCCACACGTTGTGAGGTCTCCAAAGCCTGCAGTTGCGAAGCGATGGTGCGTGCGTCCTCGCGTGCTCGGGTCCGAGCCTCCATAAGTTTGCCGATGGCATAGCCGAGTCCGCCATACGTCAGTATGAAGATGACCATCACCTCAGTAGTGACGTTGCGCTCGCCGATGCGCATGTCCAAGCCGAGAGTGCGAAAGGCCAACAGGTCACCGAGCCCTAAAAGTGCTCCGGCAACTACGCCCCACAAACTCCAGCGTCGCTTTTTTTTCATGATGCTGACCATAGTATCACCGACGAGGAGCAAAGACTGTACCTGCTGTCCACTCAGGCCGTTGTACGTCTTTCGTGAGCGACGGGATATGTAAGGTTTCTCAGGGTGCCCCTCAAAGTTCTGGTAGTCAGGCTTGCGGAGTATGATGAACACGCCGTTCACCCTCAGAAGCTTGTTGATAAATTTCGCAAAGGCCAGTGCAAAAAGCGAAACCGTGCTTCGCCAGGCGAAGCACGAATGGGTTATCTCTCACCTTTTTCAGTTCCTTTCCCTTAATCTTGAGCTTGTCGAAGGGTCGAAGGGGTTTTTAACAGCTTCTCAGGCGGTGGCTGCCAATTCCCTCTCCCCTCATCCTGTCCTTCTCCCTTGCGGGGAGAAGGGACCCCTTTTCATATGTGCATAGCCAGTGTCGAACACTATAGAGGCTCGGGCGGAACGGGGGCGCTCGTGAAAGCGCTCACAAATTCCCCGTTCGTGCTGAGCGTGCCGAAGTACGAACTCGCTTCCATTCCTCATTTGCCAGAATCTGGATCTGCACCTGGTCTATCACGTTGCGTTGACGCTACGCACGTTGCAGCCGTGCAACATCTCTCCTCATTCCGCCCAGACCCATGCCCAACAAAGGTGAGGCCTTGCGTGCTTGAGGCAACGGCATGTTTGTTGCTCCGGTACAAGCGGAAAATTCTCACAGTCTGAGACAGGAGTGCCTCATGAATGCAAAACTCATCGGAGCGGGAGCAACCCTCGTCGCCTTCTCTGCGTTCTCTGCGTACGTTGTTTATCAGTACGGTTATATCGGACTCTTCGAACAAGCGTTGACCAATGCTGCCACTCTGCAGGTGTTGTTAGACCTCATCATTGCCTTGAGTTTCGTGTTGGCGTGGATGTGGAACGATGCACGAGAGCGTGGGATTTCCATTGTTCCCTACGTGCTGCTGACATTGACGCTTGGGAGCATCGGGCCGTTGCTCTATTTGGTTCGCCGTTATAGCAAGGACTCGCCTATGTTAACTGATGCACAAGTCGCGCGGTCGTAGACCACTGCAATGGTGGTGAGTGAGGTCCGTGTGTCACGCCAGCTCTCGCTGGTATCAAGGAATCGGCGGCGTTGGCCTCTGGTGATGCGTCCCGGCCTGCGGATTGATATGTTCGTACAGGAACGGAGAGCATCTATGAAGTCCTTCAATTGGCATGACATGTTGCGCGGCCATTCAATTTTCTCCAGCCTCCGCGAAGACGAGATCGCGAATTTACTGAGAGATGAGATCTCGCAGGAGCATAGCTACGCGCCAGGGACGACCATCATCAAAGAAGGTGATGCCGGGGACTCAATGTTTCTGCTGAGTGTTGGGTCAGTGCAAGTTGCGTTGACCGGCAATGGCGGGCCGATGGTGCGCCTCGCTGTGATCCAGGCAGGCGAGATCTTCGGTGAGATGGCGGTGTTGGAACGCAAGCCGCGCTCAGCAACGGTATTCGCCGCGGAACATTGTCTGCTGTTGGAGATTGGGGGAACAGATATTCGCCAGTTGCTCGAGGCACACCCTGCAATGCAGGTTAAGCTATATACCGTGGCGCGCGATCGACTCAGCCATTGGTTTCGCAGCCTCGGTCCTGGAGAATCGCGCGGTAACAACTGAATCGCGGCGGTGCGGTGATTGTCGGCAGTGAGACCCCATTCAGCAGCCGTGCTAAGTTCTGGTAGTATCTGCTCCAACGAAGACTTGTTGGGAGCGGACACGAACGAATGCAACACACACCACCGCGTGAATTGCACCAACCGCAGGGTTTTCTTGCTCTGGGGAAAAATGTCGGTATCAAAGATACAACTCTAGATCTGACAGTGATCTATTCAACCGTGCGTGCGCGCACGACGGCGATGTACACGCGCAATCGGTTTCCCGGTGCGCCGGTGATTGTTGGGCGTCAGCATGTCGCCAATGGTTTCGCCCAAGCCCTGGTCATAAACAGTAAGAACGCCAACGTGGCCACAGGGCAGCGGGGGATCGACAATGCCGTGGAGACCTGCCGTATCGTCGGCCAAGAATTAGGTATCGATCCTGACGACGTGCTTCCTTTCTCCACTGGGGTTATTGGCCGTCCGTTGCCGATGGAGAAGATTCGCGGTGGCCTCCGCGGCATTAAAGGCGAGTTACGAGCCGAGAATCTCAAGCTCGCGGCTGAAGCCATCATGACCACCGACATGTATCCGAAGTATATTTCTGCGCGAGTTGGCAAGGCGACGGTTGCGGGGATCGCCAAAGGGGCAGGTATGATCGAACCGAACATGGCGACCATGCTGGTCTATTTGATGACTGATGCAGAGTTGCCTAGAGCGGCCATGAAACCCATGCTCAAGCGAGTTGTCGATAACACCTTCAATTGCATGAGCATCGACACCGACACCAGTACGAGCGACAGTGTCGTGCTGATGGCGAATGGGCTGGCTGGCAAGGTCAATCTCGCTACCTTCGAGAAAGCGTTGCTACAGGTGTGTGAACACTTGACGCGAGAAATCGCTCGCAATGGGGAAGGCGTGACCAAGCTGATCACCGTCGATGTCACAGGCGCCAAGAACGAGGTCCAAGCCAAGCACGTTGGCAAACTGATTGTGAACTCTCCGCTCGTCAAAACTGCCGTGTATGGGTGTGACCCGAACTGGGGTCGGGTGATCATGGCTATTGGCAAGAGCTTCGATTCAAGCATCGACCCCAGCAAAGTAACGATTCAGTTTGGCGCGACGAAGGTGTTCAAGAAAGGTGCGCCGGTTGCGTGTGACCTTGAGGCGCTGCGCGTGTATTTGGGACAAGCAGAAGTTTCGATCGGTACCGACCTTGGTATCGGTAAGGCATCAGCTCGTGTGTGGGGCTGTGATCTTACTGAAGGTTATGTGAAAGAGAACGCGTACTATACGACCTGAGGGGATGGTAGTCGTCCTGTATACTTCACGCGGGCAAGAAGTGCGGTTTTGTCATGCTGAATGGAGCATCGCGCAGTGAAGCGTTCGTCGGCACGAGCCGAAGAGAGATGCTTCGCTGCGCTCAACATGACACTCGCATAGATCCAGAACAAAAAGTGTAGTCCGTGCCTGTACGCAGTATAGTTATTTGAGGGAAAAGAAGTGCCTAATCCCCCAAGCAACAATGAGTATAGTCAAAATTGTTGAGGCCTACGTACTGTTATCGCCTAACACTTCTAGTGACTATTCCACCAAGGACCGTTCTGTTAGGTAAGTTGAGTAATAGGCTGTAATGGGTACCCTTCCGGCAAAGCTGGTTGACTTTCGTATGTCTCGTTTATTTGGATGCTCGGTGACGAGTACGGGTGCAAGTGTCCCGGAGTAGGTGTGGACTTCACGGACGGCGGTGGGATCTGCTATAAG
>VGTJ01000309.1 GCA_016874775.1 Deltaproteobacteria bacterium | reverse complement strand
ACGATGAGTTTCAAGCGCTCAATATCAAACCCGGTAAGTTTCATGGCGATTGGAACTATACGCTTCTTCCTCGCTCTTAATCGGTAACTTAATTCTTGCCCATGCCTAATGAACTTGTGAGACACGGTACTAGATTTAAACGATTATTTGCAACTCAATTGAAAAAATAGTAGATAGTGATTTACGTTCGTATTGCAAATAAATAATCAGACGATCAACGCTTCATGACTCACTGATGATCGAGAGCTGAGGAGCGCGTATATCAAAAAGTCTCGTAGGTCGTGGTACGCCAGGGAATACGCAAAAGATCAAAGAGATCAAACACTGGGTGCAAGAAGCACTCTCGCTCTCGCCAGAGACGACCATCCTTATCACTGAGCTGGCGTGCACTGAGACTGGGTGTCCACCATTGGAAACGGTCGTTGCACTACTGCGCGGGCCAGGTGACAGCGTTCAACAGAAGATTCATCGCTGCGTTGCAGACATTACAAGAGAAGAAATTGAAACCCTGTGCCGACGATTCTGAAAGGGCATGATGGGCTCGTGACTGATCTGACGTACGCACGTCTGAGTGGGCAGCGTCGTCTCCTCTCGGTTGGCCGCGATGGGTTGCTTTGCACCTGGGCTCCCCATGTGTCACCCCGAACGATTTCTGTCACCAAGAGCGAGACCCCACTGGAACGTGTCGCGGCTGACTCGCAGGGGCGCTATATTGCTGTGGCCGATAAGGTTGGGCAGCTGAGTGTCTTCCTCCATCAGTAGCGAGACACACCAAGAGCCTCTGTCGTTTTCGTTTCACACCCCGTGTTCCGTCTATGAGGAATTTTCTGGTAAGCTATCCGTATGCATGATGAAGTCGCAACACAGTCTTGTGCCGTCCACGAAACGGTGACCTTCGCTCGGCATGAGCGGCAGGCCCGCGTGGTGATGGTACTCACGGCCGTGGTCATGGTGTTAGAGCTGATTGTTGGGACCTGGACACAATCGCTGGCGTTGGTGGCGGATGGCTGGCATATGGCAACGCACGTGGGTGCTTTAGGGCTCACGGCATTTGCCTACTGGTTTGCGCGTACCCGTGCAGGTACGAAACAGTTTGCCTTTGGGGTCGGAAAGATCCATGCCCTGGCTGGTTATACCAATGCGCTCATCCTTGCATTGATCGCGTTGCACATGATGTTAGAGTCTGTGTACCGATTACTGACCCCAGTCTCTGTTGCCTTCCTCGAAGCGCTCCCCATTGCGGTACTTGGTCTGGCAGTAAACCTTGTCTGTGCGTGGCTCTTAGATGTGGAATCGCTGCAGCAGGGAGATGCGCCTCATGCGCACGATCTGAACTTACGTTCCGCCTATATGCACGTGCTCGCCGATGCGTTAACCAGCATCTTGGCTATCGGCGCGCTTCTTGGTGGCTACTATGCAGGATGGACCTTTTTAGATCCCCTGTCCGCCTTTGTTGGTGGGGTAATGATTTTAGTGTGGAGTATTGGGCTCTGCCGCGAGTCCGCCCGCGAGCTTCTCAATGTTGTTTCTTCGACGGAGCTGGTGCGCACGATCCAACAGCGAGTAGAAGCCTTGGGTGATGCCCGCGTGGCTGACCTCCATGTATGGGAACTGGGACAAGGGCGGATTGGCTGCATCGTTTCAGTGCACGCTTCTACTCCACGCCCAGTCGCTGAGTATCGCGAAGCTATCCTGGCTGTTGCCCCTATCGACCACTTGACGGTCGAAGTAGAACCATGTCTGACTCATCAAGCCGATCCCGCGCATCGGCTTCGCCAGCAGAGCAGTCAAGCGTAAGATCGGAGGCCGTGTGCATGTCTAGTCACTTTCTGTTAACAAAAGACGGCAGACTCGCGACGTTGACGTTCAATCGTCCGGAAAAACGCAATCCACTCAATGAGGAGGTTCTGCAAGAGTTGGAATCTCTTCTTCAGCAAGTTTGTGACGATGCTGACGTTCGCGTGTTGGTGTTGACCGGAACAGGAAACACGTTTTGTGCTGGCGCGGATCTGGCATTGGCGAAAGGAGTGACCGACCCACAAGAGCGTGAGCAAATCTTTGCTGAATCTGCTCCGCGGCGCACGCGTCTAGTCGAACGCGTATTTACGCTCTTGCGACAACTGGAACCGATGACTATTGCCGCAGTGAATGGCTATGCCGTTGGTGGAGGGTGGGGACTCGTTTTGGCGTGTGACATCAGAGTCGCTGTGACAGGGGCCGAGTTCTGGTTCCCAGAAGTCGATCTCGGTGCGCCGCTGAGTCCGACGATGATGGCAATGCTTGTTGCTCACGTCGGACCGTTGCGCGCGAAGGAGATGTCGATCCTGTGCCGCCGTTATACGGCGACAGAGTTACTCCCTTTGGGAATGTTGAACCAGGTTGTGGAGCAAAAGGATCTCGAACCGGTTGTACATGCTCTCGCAAGAACATTCATTGAGAAAAACCCGAACGCCGTGATGGTGGCGAAAGCAACAGTGCGTGCCTTAACGCAGAAGCAAGCGGTCGTCAGACCTGACCTGCTTCTTGCGCGGAAAGACATGAACGCATAACTCACATCTGCTGCCGTCGTGCTCAGGCGGAATACTTCTTCCCTCATGCTTGTGAAAGCCAGGCCTTCTTCAGGCGAGCGAAACAGAGAAGCGCAATTCCACTCATAAGAAAGACCACTGTCCCCGGTTCAGGAGTCGGGCTAAAGTTCAGCGTGAACGTCCCAGAGTCAAGAAATGGGGCATGTCCGTTGGCGGTTCCGACGTCAGTCAACAGGAATGTTGCGGAATACTTTGCACCAATAGGTGCTGAGCCGTCGACCCAGAACGTTGGCGTGAACATCAGGTTGTTGCCATCGCCAAGGAGGTAGTGGTCGCCAATACTTTGGAGAATAGCTGAACCAGTTTCGTTACGAATATGGAGACCGTTGGTGATGTCGACGAGTACCAGATGAATCACCGCATCTGCGAGAGATGACATCCACCGCCCGCCAGAGCTTCTGAACAAATAATCCTCCGGAGAATTGGGCGCAAAACCATTGAGCGCCTGAATCGATTCGATCGTGAGGTTACTATACTCCTCTTCGGGGGTTGGTTGATTGACGTACATGCCGGCATCAGCGCCTGTCCCAGGATAGAGGCCCAATGGTGGTTGGCCAGTAAACGACTCGGGGATGTTGTTGTTGGCGTTCGTGGAATTGATCGTCGGGCTACCGGCAGGCCCACTGTAACTATAGGTGCCAATCCCATGAAAATGATTGGTCGCTGGATCGGTATCACTTGAATGGGCGACCAGGAATGTCAGCCTCTCGCTGTTGGGTGACGGTAACCCCGCATACGTGCCAGAGGGGACCGTTGTGCGACTGTCAACGGCAACAAAATACTCACTTGATATTGCCAATGCCGAGCTTGTTCCAAGCATGGCAAGGACAAGGCCTGATATGAACGTTCTTCCGTAGCGACGGATGGACATACGCTGCATACGCATCTCTCTCCTCCTTGTTGGTCGTAAGAGCCTCTATGGTGTAGTGGCGGGCGATTTCCCAGCCGGCGTGGACAGTATCACAAATAAATAATAAATGCAATTAAATTACATTTAAAAAACATATACTAAATTTCTACATCAGCCCTTCGACAAGCTCAGGATAAACTCCGCGCAGAGTCTCTCGGAGGGACCCTCCGTTTCACTCAGGGTGACAGTCGGAGTGTATCGATCTCTCAAGATTTGATTTACTGAATTTTCAATAAATAATGTTCATGCGGGCTAGCGGACCCAAGGCAAATCAGAAGCGAAGATACACGCCCAGAGTCGCCGGGGTGAGCGGCGTGTACGAGCGATGCCCG
>VGTJ01000308.1 GCA_016874775.1 Deltaproteobacteria bacterium | reverse complement strand
GTCGCCCGCGTTCATCCAGCTCTTCGACCAGACTTCGATACTTAGACCGAAGCCAGCACACAATGGTCTCGTCTCTCATCCCTGCTCTTGTGCAGAGGCTCTCCACTCCGGTCAATCACTATTGCGGTAAGTTGTTTCCTGCCACCGCCTAAGGTTCTTTTTTGCACTCTGTCGTGCTTCCAAGGAAGGTCTAGCTTAGATGGAGCAGTCTCTGAGAGTATATCCGCGCGGACCAGGTCCACCGCTTGCCGAGGTCAGACTGAGGGGGGCATTCTCAAAAGGGTGAAAATGCCTTGAGGATCAAGGCAACGACTCCGCCAAGCAACAGACCGAGCATCCATTTGATGAGAGTGAGATCCGTCTTGAGAGGAGCCAGTTCGATTTGCAAATCCTTTTTTGTGACAAGTTCCGCTTCACTCGTCGCTCCAAGGACGGCGTCAACAAGTGCTTCGGCCTGGGCTTCAGGAAACCCGGCTTCCTTGAGCTTCTTGGTAAATTTGAGCGTCTCAAAGGTGGTTGCAGCCATAAGAACACCTTAACAGGCTTTGCTACAAAAGAATGGACGTTTGAGACAGGGCGTAGGCCGGGATAAGGCCAGAGGCCGTTCCCGGCATGATGTTGCCGGAAACGCTTTGCTTATTCCGGATTACTTTCCTCAATGGCCCGATTCCTCACGCTGCTTGCGGCCCGCGAATCACCTTCCCCGGCATTGCACCTGTGTGTTCTCCGTCTTCATACGACACTTCTCCGCTCATGACCGTGTAACGATAGCCATCGACTTTCTGAACAAACCGACGACCATTAGCAGGAAGGTCGTATACCATCTCAGGTGGCTGTAACTGCAGGCGATCGAAGTCGATAACATTCACATCAGCTTTCATACCGGGTTTCACCAGGCCACGATCAAGTAGCCCATACAGTCTGGCAGTATCCTGCGTCTGTCGTTTGACCGCAGCTTCGAGTGGAACGCGATCACCACTCTGACGGTCACGCACCCAATAGGTGAGCATAAAGGTCGGCATACCAGCATCACAGATGAGCCCGCAGTGCGCACCTCCATCACTCAATGAGAGTATTGTCGCCGGATTTAGGAGATTCGGGCGAATGCCATCGAACGAGAGACTCTTGGCTGTGCCGATCGGCATATAGATGACTTCACGACCATTGCGCTCTAACAACGTATCGTACGCAAGTTCCTGTGGGGTTTTGCCCATGCGTCGCGCGCGTTCCTGAATGCTCTTTTCGGGAAGCGGCTCATAGTCAGGTGGATTACCTAACGAGAAGTGATTGTGGAAACCACTGACCATTTCCAGTGTCATTTCATCTTTGACAGCAGGGGTATCAGCGAGGATTTCCGCGCGTACGGCTGGATCGCACAATCGTTCTACACGCTGCGCTAGCGTGAGACCTTCCATCAGTCGTCTGTAGCTACGATGGGTACTGAACGGATGGAGCGAACTCCCCAGACTCATCAGCGTCCCCGCTGGACGTGGCGTTACCTGCGCGACCATATACGAGCCATCAGCATTGCGCTTGTCGATGAATTCAAGAATCTCACGCATGCGCATGCCGGATTTCTTGCGGATCAACGCAGCTAGGGAGATCGGACGCCCGGTTTCCTTGGTGAGCTGTGCCATCCACTCAAGATCAGCATCAGGACCGACGATGTCGGAAATGATCTCGAATACGCCGTGCCCGGCTTCACCCAACGCACGGCCAATACCCAACATTTCATCGACGCCAGCGAAGGTTCCCGGCACATATCCTTTATCGCGGGTGCGATGGACAAACGTTCGTGAGGTACTCACTCCCAGTGCACCAGCTTTGACGCCGTCGCGAACCACCGCAGCCATACGCGCAATGTCTTCTGGTGTCGCTTCTTCGTTGTTCGCGCCGCGTTCGCCCATGACATAGACACGTACGGCACAGTGTGGGACATGGGTGCCAACGTCGATCACACGCTTCATGCCAGACAAGGCATCGAGGTACTGGCCAAAAGATTCCCATTGAAAATCGATCCCGGCACGTAGTGCTTCGGTCGGAATATCCTCAACACTATCCATCAAGCTGATGAGATAGTCTTCTTGGCCTGGTTGCACTGGAGCAAAACCCACACCACAATTACCGATCATGACCGTCGTCACGCCATGCCAACTAGATGGCGTTAGAAGCGGATCCCACACGACCTGACCATCATAGTGAGTATGAATATCCACCCAACCCGGAGTGACGAGCATTCCATCGGCATTGATTTCGCGGCGGCCAGCACCGAGCTTGCCACCGACAGCGGCGATTTTCCCGCCGGTGATGGCAACATCGCCATAAAATGCCGGCGATCCCGAACCATCAACTATTTTGCCATTGCGAATGACGAGGTCATACATATCGACTGTCTCCTTCCCCAAGTGCATCGGATAACAACGATTAGTCCATTCCTTTACGCCATTTTTGCAAGGGGCACCAGACGTAAGCTGAGTTTGACAGCCCCGCCGAAAAGGTATTACAAGCGAGCATCTCTTTCGATTAGTTTTCAGGAGGACGCGTATATGAAAACTCCTATTTGTGAAATGTTGGGCATCGATTTTCCGTTGATTGCGTTTAGCCATTGCCGGGATGTGATTGCATCGGTGAGCCGGGCGGGCGGCTTTGGTGTGTTGGGAGTGACGGCATTTTCTCCGGATCAACTTGAGATGGAGTTGAAATGGATTGACGATCAGATCGAGGGTAGGCCATACGGTGTTGATGTTCTCATTCCAGAGAATTTGTCGATCAAAGAAGAGAAGGGGGTCACGCTCGGTGCGTTGGCGGAACGCATTCCTCAGACCCATAAGGACTTCGTGCGGAATCTGCTGACGAAGCACGACGTGGACCCTCCACGATCGCTTGAAAGCGGACCGATCGGCAATCCCAACGCGCAATCTTCTCTGCAACAGGAAGGGGCGTTGCGTTTGTTAGATGTGGCCTTTCAGCATCCCATCAAGTTGATCGCCAATGCGCTTGGTGTCCCACCTCAATCAATGTTGGATATGGGCCATAAACATGGCGTTCCGGTAGCAGCGTTGGTCGGTGCCAAGGAACATGCGGTGAGGCAGGTACAAGCCGGTGTCGATATTATTGTTGCGCAGGGTGGTGAGGCTGGCGGACATACTGGCGAAGTGTCAACGCTCGTTCTGATTCCTGAGGTCGTGCGCGCGATTAAACCGATTCGTAGTGTTCCAGTGTTGGCTGCCGGGGGCATCATGACCGGTCGTCAGATGGCTGCGTGCATGGCGCTTGGTGCCGCTGGAGTATGGACCGGATCGGTCTGGTTAGCCACAACTGAGTCTGAGACGACGGAGATTTTCCGGCAGAAGATGGTTACCGCGCGATCGCGTGATACTGTCCGCTCGAAGTGTCGTACCGGTAAATATACGCGACAACTACGTTCGGCTTGGACGGATGCCTGGGAAGGACCGGAGGGGATCAAGGCGCTGCCGATGCCGCTGCAAACGCTGATTAGTGAACCAGCGCTCTATGCTGCGCAGAAAGCCGCTGAGAACGGCAACGCGAAGGCCCGTGAGTTAGTGACGTACTTTGTCGGCCAAGGTGTAGGCTTAGTCGATAGTGTGAAGACGAGCCGCACGGTCGTACGAGAATTTATGGAAGAGTTTGCTGAGGCGATGGCGGATATGCAGGCGTTGGACCAAGAATAGCGCCGTATGACTCAAACTATCCGATGACGACCTCGGGAGCCTTGGTGCAATTCCGCGGTAGTAATCGGCACTGGCTACATCAGACCTGAGAACCTTCGTACACGTTACACTCCAGACGCCAAATCGTGTCATTCTGAGTCCTCCACAGCGCGCGGCGCGGAGCGTGGAGGCAGAAACG
>VGTJ01000307.1 GCA_016874775.1 Deltaproteobacteria bacterium | reverse complement strand
ATATCACTAACCGTATCGCCCTGGATATGCTTCGCGATTCTCAAAAGGAGGGCCGCACCGACACTCTCGAAACCCTCCACCGGGCCAGAGCAAGGTGAAAAAGTTCCACTAATGATGCTAAAGACTCGTTAAATCTCTTCTTTTATATCGTAGCCGCTTTTTTGGGGATGATACTTTTGCAGCGCAGTACTGGCCTCCGCAATTGGGACCCCAGGTTCTCTCTGGCGATAGGGAATGAAACGAATGGAGGCCGACCGTGGCAAGGCGACATTTATCAGTTGTACATTGCTGACAAAGCCATATCCCCAATCGAAGCGCAACAGATTGTGCACCAAAACAATGCTTCATCACTTCTGAAAGACTCGTTGCTTGTTTTATATCGATTCGCGGTAGATACTGGACAAATTCACGACGAAACGGGACTGCTGCCCGACTTCCTTTGGCGAGGAAGACGTCTGACTATGCCATCACCGGATGTTGCGTTTGTGAGTTCCGACCGTTGGCTCGAAACATCTGGGGCTGCCTCAGCTCTGGTGGAGAGAATACAGAAGAGTTCTCAGTTTACCCTCGGGGTTTCAGTAAAGACACACGATACTGACCAGATTGGTCCTGCTCGGATAGTTTCCTTCTCTCTTGATGCGAACGCGAGAAATTTTACTCTCGGGCAACAGAATGCGGATTTGATCTTTCGACTTCGTACTCCGGTTACGGTACTCAGTGATGGAGGGCAGTCTGCACTGCGAGTACCAGGCATTTTCGCCCAGAAGAAGGTGCAAAACTTGATCATTACCTATGACGGAGCCAGGTTGGTTCTGTATATTGATGGGATTATTTACCCTAAAAAATTTGAATTAAGTCCGGGGGCAGCGATTTTCAGCCTTTTCATTGACTCTCCGCTGCTTTGGAGTCAGCTCTGTAAATTCCTTTATTACGCGAGCATTTGTGTTCCTCTTGGGATATTTGTTATGCTCATTACTGAAATAACGCGTGGACAAATTGTGAAAAGAATCCTTGTCGTCAGTAGCGGTGTTGTGTTTGCCTCCGTGGCCCTCGAAAGTGTATTGGTTGCTACAAGCGGAAAGAATTGGAACACGGAAAGCTTGCTCGTTAGCATCGCAATGGCGTTTGGTTCAATCGTGTTGTGGGAAGGATATAATGTCTTGCGAAGAGGGTGGAAGGCCGCCGTGTAGTCAGCCTCGCAAGCACTCCCTTCGCTATCGAAAAATATAGAGAGGATCTAAACAGCTTCTATTTACGTAGAGAATATATTTTCGTCTGTTCCACCTCTATCGCTTTCTATTTCTGACCCGCAGGCATCTACGCTAGCGCCGGCCACCTAATCTTGAGGAGCAGTTGTGATTACCCATCTTCTTCGCTACCGCCGCTCGATCCTTTTGTATCGTCGCCCGTTTATCGTCCTCTTCCATGCTGCTTTGGTTGTCTTTGCGAATTACCTTGCGTTCTGGCTCAGGTTCGACGGAGACATTCCAGATGACTATGCCGCCCTCATGGTGCAGATGCTACCATGGCTCGTCGTTCTCCGCGGATTGATGTTTGTTCCCTTCCACATTTATGAAGGGTTGTGGCGTTATACGGGTATATGGGATCTGCGGAATATCATTGCCAGCACCTTTGCCAGTACAGCCTTGTTCTACGTGCTCGTGCGCCATTACTTGGGATCAATTGCCTACCCGCGATCGGTGTTCATCATGGATGCGTTGCTGCTCGTCTGCTTTCTTGGGGGGGGGGCGCGGCTCCCGTGGCGATTGTATCGAGAAATGAAAGGGCTCAAGAGCAGTAAGCGCTTGTTGATCTATGGTGCTGGTGACGCCGGAGCAATGATTGCCCGGGATATTAAAAGCAATGCGACCCTATACGACAGTAACCCCATTGGTTTTGTTGATGACGACCCGAGTAAAGTGTCTCAACGGATTCATGGGGTTCCTGTATTAGGGATACGGAAAGATCTTGCCAAGATCGTTGCCATTGAACGCCCACATGAAGTGTTAATTGCTACACCGATGGCTTCACCCAACACAATCCGTGAGGTCGTCAAACTCCTCGAGCCGTTCAAGGTACGGATTAAGACGCTTCCCTCGTTACGAGATCTGCGTACTGGAAAAGTAACGTTGAGTGAAATTCGTGATGTTGCCGTAGAGGACCTGTTGGACCGTGCACCTGTAGGATTGGATATGGAGGGGGTGCGGAAGCTGATGAAAGGCAAGCGAGTCTTGGTGACTGGTGCAGGTGGGTCGATCGGATCGGAGCTGTGCCGGCAAATCGCTACGTATGATCCTGCACTACTCGTGTTGTTGGAGAAAGGGGAAAATGCTCTCTACAACATTGATATGGAGCTGGGGCAGAAGTTCCCAACGTTAAAACGCGCTGCAGCGCTCGTCGACATCAAACACACAACCCCACTCTATGAAACTTTTGCTCGCTATACTCCACAAGTTGTTTTTCATGCGGCTGCGTACAAACATGTCCCTATGATGGAATCACACCCAGAAGAGGCAGCATTGAACAATGTTGTTGGTACGAGCCGCTTGAGCGAAATGGCCGCCCAGTTTGGCGTGGAGACCTTTGTTTTCATTTCGACGGACAAAGCCGTCAATCCAACCAATATCATGGGAACGACCAAGCGGTTCTGTGAGCTGTTGCTCCAGGCAAAAGCGAAAAGTGATGATGCTAGACGGACGGTGTTTTCGGCTGTCCGCTTCGGTAACGTTCTTGGAAGTAATGGCAGTGTTGTTCCCTTGTTCTTGCGACAGATTCAGCAAGGTGGCCCGGTAACGGTTACTCACCCGGACATTACCCGGTATTTCATGACTATTCCTGAAGCCGTCCAATTAGTTCTTCAAGCGGCTGCACTTGCGAAGGGCCGAGAAATCTTCGTGTTGGAAATGGGCGAGCAAGTGAAGTTGCTTGATATGGCTCGCAACCTCATCCGGCTTGCCGGTTTCATTCCCGGAACGGAGATTCCTATTCAGTTCGTTGGACTGCGCCCTGGAGAAAAGCTGTACGAGGAACTCGTAGGGGTGGATGAAATCCTGGAGCCATCAGGGGTAGAAAGAATTTATCGCGTGCAACCAACACAGCCGTTGGATATGACATTCGTGACTCGGAAGATTGCCGAGCTTGAGCGAGGCGCAATCTCTGGCAATGCAGAGCTCGTCGTTCGCTTACTCCGCGATGTCGTTGCCACTTTTCAGCCTACCGGTTCATCTGATTTCCAAGCAGCTCCCGTGTCTGTTGATCCTCCTCCTCTACCGCTCAGTCAGCCAATGGTCCACTGACAAGTCAGCGAGGTGCGCAACGTCTGAGGCGCACCTCCTTTTACTCCTGATTAAGCCGTCGAACGCTACTTGGTAGGTAGAAGGAGAACGTAGATGCCAGTATGGGACATCCGCCAGATCGCTCTTTGTGAAGCCAAAGGAATTCCAGTTCCTAAGAATGCCCGGATTCTCGACTTTGGATGTGGGGCGGGGCGCCGGGTGTACGAACTGATCGACGCTGGCTACTCACAGACCGAAGGGTACGACGTCAGAGACATTCTTGCTTTACGGAATGAAGCCGATCGTGCGCGATTCCACATTCGACCAGATGGTTATATCCCTGTGGACGATGCAACGTATGATTTCGTGTTTTCCGATAACGTATTTGAACACGTCTTGGATCAGCCTGCGGCCTTTCGAGAGATCATACGCATTTTAAAGCCCGGTGGGGTCAGCGTGCATGTGTTTCCTACGAAATGGCAATTGATCGAGCCCCATATCAAGACACCGTTAGGCGGTGGCAGGAAACAACTTACCGCAATAGTGATTGACCGGAGTGGAGAGCCTCTGCACAAGAGCAGGGATGAGAGACGAGACCATTGTGTGCTGGCTTCGGTCTAAGTATCGAAGTCTGGTCGAAGAGCTGGATGAACGCGGGCGAC
>VGTJ01000306.1 GCA_016874775.1 Deltaproteobacteria bacterium | reverse complement strand
GTCGCCCGCGTTCATCCAGCTCTTCGACCAGACTTCGATACTTAGACCGAAGCCAGCACACAATGGTCTCGTCTCTCATCCCTGCTCTTGTGCAGAGGCTCTCCACTCCGGTCAATCACTATTGCGGTAAGTTGTTTCCTGCCACCGCCTTATCACACCGCCAACCCAAGCCCAGGAAATCTTTCAGGCATTGGGCAAGAACTTCAGCATCGCTAATCTCGATCAGATCAACAAGGATCTCGACACAAATAGCGACAAAGCCGATGCGACAGTGAGTGAAGCGTTGTCAGTAAAAAAATATCTGCCGGTGAGTTATCGCAAAGCGTTCAACTTCACTACTCCAAGAACACGTAACGCGGTCACCGATGATAGCTACCACTGCGCGATTCGTGATGCTCAGAAGATCCCAGGCTTCAAACGCAGCCCCGACGACATCAGTTGGGGCAAAGTGTTTGCTTTTGTCCTTCGCCAGCCGCTGTTGGCCCGACACGTCGGTATGATCTACGAAACCCAGATCACCATCAGTGCGAGTGATTTTCCTCAGGGTGGCTGGCTGTTTGTCGATCTCACCGCCAATGGCGATTACAAGGCACAACAGCAAGCTGACGACGACTTCATCAAGAAATACGCTGTCCGTATTCCGATACTCAAACTCGGGCAAGCACGCCAGGTCTTTGCCCCACTGTTGTTTCCCGTGTTGTTCAAAGCCCAACCTGCCGATCCTGATCCTGCACCAGTTGGCAATTATGACACCCTGTTCATCGAAGCCGCCAACTATGACGACGGTTTCGCCAAGATTCTCCACACCTGGCAGCCACGCAATCGCAATCTGCTGTTCGAAGATAACGACGGCGCCCATCCCGTGAAGGATGTCGGTATTCGCCTCGGCTGGGATGATGAGCAAATTCTCGTCTGGTACATGCGCCAGATGATCAATGATCAGAGCGCCGGGAAACGTCTCGATGCGCCGTTGGGTGTCTTTGGTTATGCCGTTGATGTTCGTGAAGTGACGACACCAGAAAATTCATGGGACTCGTTGAATACCGTAACCAGCAAAATGCCGCTCGTACTGGCGCGAGACAAGACGCAACCACTGGACACCATCAATCTGGGAAACTTCGCTGGAGAGCTGCCGTATCAGGTGTATCCGATGCAGCTCGACGGCAACACGAATAACAACTACTGGCTGCCGATGTATTTTGCCAACTGGAACGGCCACAACATGGTGCTGCCCGACCAAGAAGCGGCTGACATCTACCAAACCCTCAGTGAAGATGTGCGAGCCGACCCTGAAGATCCGATCAACGATACTGGCACAGGCGTGAGTGGCCCAGCACAAAACCGGTTAAACACGGTGTATACAGCCGGTCCGATCACCACGACGCTTCGCTATGGTAAGCAGTATCAGTTTCGTGTGCGGTTACGCGACATCAGTGGTGGTGGAACACCGTTCCTGCCTACGGTCACTCCCATCAATGAATCGCCTGCCAGCATCGGCACCTGCCAGTTTCAGCGCTACGTCGCGCCCAACCAGGTTCGCATCGACAATCTCCCGGTCAACACCGATGCCACCGCTGAGCTGACCCAACTGACACTGCACCGCCCGCTCTTGGGTTACCCTGCGGTAGTCTACACCGGCAAATACGCTGATGCTGTCAGCCTGCTCAAAACGGCATCGCAGACAACCTATCTCGGCAAGGAGGCGTTTGGCATCGCTGACCCTGATGTGAACCGGGTTGAGATTACCGTCGAAGTGCAAACCCTGAAGATGGATAACCTGCTGAGTGTGTCTGGACGTGACAACTATGTTCACCTGTACACAACGTACCGCTCATTTCCGGCGATTAACACCGAGAGTGATTACAACGCGACGTTGACCGTGCCGATTGTCTACCGTGACTGCAAGGTGTTACACACCGGCGCAGAGACCAACGTGGGTGCTGATCTGCAACTGCCGGACGACATCGACAACCTCACTGAGATCGTTCTTCCTACCGCCCGTACGATTCGCCTGACACTGAGGGCGGTCTGCGAAGAGAAAGCGCAGAACGAGAATTATTATGGCCTGCTCAACGATGCCGATCACAATCGCGACGTGCGTTTTGGACAGATCGTTGAACTACAGCTCTACAAAGCCTCAACTGACGAAAGTGATCTGCTGGTCGATGCGAGTGCCGCACAAAAGCTACAAGGCGTCTTTCTCCAACCAGATCCGCCCCGCACGTTCGACGGCAAGGTCATTACACTTCTATTTGGCAAAGAAGTTGTCAAACCACCTGATGCCATCCAGCGCGTAGCCAAACAGCTTAATGTCGAGAACATCGGCTTGACCCTTACCGCCGAGAAAGGCGAACGCATTCAATTTGGCTGCTCCAATCGCATCCGCCATACCTTGTCGCCAGACAATTCCTCGCTGACCTTCGCTTCAGAGGGAGATCTGATCAATCACTGGCTGTGCTGCGTCAGTCTGCAAATCGATCGCGATTGGACCTGGGATGCCCTTGAAGAGCGCAGTCTCGTCATTAGCAGGACTCGACGTTTCACCAATGACAACGCGGTCAGTGAAAGCGAAACTACGGTCGTCGGCGATATTGAAATCAAACACACAGCCTCATTTGAGGCGCTGCACAACCCACGCCGTAATTATACACGGCTGATCTTTATTGATGCGGTGGAGCCCAAAAATGAGCGTATGCAACCAGCACCCAACAATCAGGAGCCGCGCTTTCCTGATACGATTGAGGTGAGCTACAGCATTGCGCCGCGCTTCAAACCTGCCCATGCTGCGCAACAGGATGGGAACGAGCAACTGGCGGCCACGTTGCCGATCGCCACGCCTCCGGCGCAAATCCCCAAGATTGCTTCGGCTGGCATTGCGCTCTCGCCGTATCAACGCAACGAGAAATATTCAGCGACTGACCCTCGTCGTCGCTTTCTCTGGATCGAGTTTGATGAGCCGGTCAAAGATCCCAATGACGCCTATTTCGCCCGCGTGCTGGCGTACTCCCCTGATCAGCTCATCAGTAACAACCATCCCTCCTTGTTCATTGCGCCAGACGAGCCAGCGTTGCCGATTGATCCCGAACAGATCCGTGTCATTGCCCCTCATGCCACCAATGACCTTGCGGGCCTCAACGCCATGCAACCGATGCAGAAGGCAACCGATAGCGACCGACATTACCTGTTACCGCTACCACCAGGATTGCACGCCGATGCCGCAGAGTTATTCGGCTTCTTTACCTATGAGTTTCGTGTAGGACATTTGCGCAACCAGAACACGCAAGCGATGGTGTGGACTACTGCCCAGGGACGTTTTGGGCGACCGTTGCGAGTGACCGGCGTTCAGCACCCTGCGCCGACCCTCACCTGTACCGTCAATCGCGACGAAGACAAGCTGTATGTCTCAGCGCCATACAGTGTCGCAGTCCACAACGGCAAAAACGTCACCGCGGACCCACCGCGGACACAGTTGTGGTGCCTGCTGTATGCTCAGGTTCGCCAAGCTGACAACAAAGACTTCAGAAACATCCTGTTAGACGACAAACAACTCGACTGGCGCGTACAGATCGAGGAGGAAAAAGAGGTCAACTGGTTCCTCAAGTACGATGACATCCAGCGTCAGACCCTCAAAAACATCAGCATCCGCAACTGGAAAGACGAGTTGAGCTACGGCAACCTCCAACATGTTTACAAACTCGCTGAAGTCGACCTACTCAACAAAGACGCCACCAAATACGGCACGGTGGTGTGGAGCAACAGCGAGATCAGCCAGTTCTTACAGCTCTATGGCCTGCCTGAAGATGCGCCGTTGAGTGTGTTGGTCGTCGAGATCTTACCAACGATCACCAACATTTATGAACATATCTCCGGGTTAGATAAACCGAATCAGGACTTACGCTTTGGACCTTAACAAGCCGTGACATGAGGGTTTTGTAGTTCAGCGCGAAGGTAATGACTAAACAAACTCTCCCGCACGGCATACAGGGTCTGGCCCAGTTCTTGAGCTTTCACTTTCAAGGATACCCACGCATGATAACAACATGCTAAGTGATTGCGCTGTGCCCGCGCCGCCC
>VGTJ01000305.1 GCA_016874775.1 Deltaproteobacteria bacterium | reverse complement strand
AGCAAATCCCGCAGACACTTAAATATTTGGGATCGGTTAAGTTTTGAGGCGCCGGGCCGAAATCCCAGTTGCTGGTGCCGGTCGAGTTTGCTAGAAGACTAAAGTTAGTTTGATAGTGCGGGTGTGGTTCAATGGTAGAATGTGGGCTTCCCAAGCCTGAGACGAGGGTTCGATTCCCTTCACCCGCTCCACTTCAAAATATCCCCAATAAAATCAATGAAAACTGAAGAGTTCCTCAAGCCAATTTTCGGAGAGTAAGAATAAAAGTAAGAATGTTTTCTTTCTGTTCCTGACTTTTGACCTCAATCCCGCCCAACCTGGTGAAACGGCGAGCGCAGACCCGAAAACATTGCTTGTGCAGAAGCTGGTCGTGCGTGGCGTCGTTGAATTGAGCGGAGTTGAGGCCCTTTGTGTCTGAGGCGCAGATGGAGGGCGGGAGCCGGCTGAACACTTTAGCCGAGCGATGGAAGGCCGCACGCGCAACACATCCGACAAACCCGCTGGCCGCAAAACTCGAAGCGCGATGAAAAGCATCCGCGCCCAACCTCTCCGTCACCGCTGAAAACAGCCTCGATCAACGTTTCGTTCAACGGTTCAACGACTCGCCGTCAGCAACATCTTGATCGGCACATCGAGTTGGAAATAGGCAGGCGGGCTGAGAGCGATTCACCCGTGCGTTTGCACCCGAAGCCAAAGGCCCTTCCCGAATTCAGGCATTGGAAGGTCGATGTGCGATTCAAGAACGAAGGCGACAGAGAAATCGTGCTCTATCCGTATTTCAATATCGAAGTCTTCGACAGGGTATCGGTCAAGACGACAATTTTCATCTGCGAATGAAGTTCTTTTGTCCCCACAACTCATCTCTGACGGACATCAGCATTTTCTCCATTTTGAAAATTGGCTTCGAATGCCCCGGAACGATATGCGCAATCGTCCCGCAGCTGTTCTTTAGCGCCTCTGCGGCCTTGGGATTCTGCAGGAATTTTTGTTTGATCGCTTCACGGATTAGATTTTCATGCTCTTGACTTCCAACCAAATATTTCTGGCCCGCTATTTCAAAAAACTGCCGTGACTTGCCTCTGCCAGCGGATTTTGCCGCCATTCCCGAGAGCATAAATACGTGTTTCTCATCTCTCCCTTACACTTTAGTCCCTGCCAAAAGCCTTCGACAGACCCACAACTGAACGTTTCCCCATCAATGGTGATGGTGAAGGGTGTGGCCGCCAGATTCGACAGAATCTTTTCTGCCCAATTCGAACTTCGAAAATAGACATTCATAATCGCATCACTTCACCAAAAAACCATGCCTGCGTCAGCGGAGTCCGTAAAAATGACACAATCCAGGGTCAATTGTCTGCCGTTCAGCGTTGCTAAAAACATCGCTCATACCGCACTTCTTGTTTTCCCGTTGACGATGCTCTTGCACCATTGATCAACGACGGTTAGCTCTTCGTCTGTCGCACCTCGATTGCGCTTTCCACGAACTTGACCAAGTCGCTTGGAGCGGGGATTCAACTCGATTGTTGTGCGTCACGGGAGATACTGAGACTTTTTGGTTCAAAAAAGGGGTAACAGTTCGGGATTTGTTTTTGTTGGTTTTGCTTTGAGTTTAGTTGTGCTGGCCGATGGGGGCTAAAAGCTGGCCGGGCGGGTTCGTGGCACCGAGACTACGCCCCGGCAAAGGGCTGTCAACCAGCCTTCGCAAGTATCAGTGGGCTCGACGAGGGCTTATGCTTTGCCCAGAATCACAACTCGCGAGTCCGCGTTGAGTAT
Organism: Deltaproteobacteria bacterium; assembly: GCA_016874775.1. NCBI lineage: Bacteria > Pseudomonadati > Myxococcota > Myxococcia > Deltaproteobacteria bacterium. The sequence goes on along the minus strand of VGTJ01000305.1, from coordinate 2,308 downwards.
CTGCGTTCCGTTGCTAAGGACGGCCAGCGGACACTCCCAATGGGCATGGCCACGAATGACAAGGGTGGGTCGCGATTGCTCCAATGCTTCCCTAATGGAAGGCCAACCTCGTTTTGTTTCTCCAGCGTCTGGTCCATCGTGCATCACGAGCAGGTCGAGTGGCGCGCCGATGAGACGTCTGATTTCGCTGGCGAATACCTTCTCTTCGCGCCGAAAGAGCTTGCGGGCGCTATCGCCAACAACTCCAGAAAGCCCGCCGATCTTCAATCCGTCCAGTTCGACGACGTGACCATCCAGAAAATGTGTTTTCGGCTGGCGCAGAAACGCTTTGAAGTCGGGAACGGAAGGTGTCTTGCCAAAGAAATCATGGTTGCCCGCAACCCCGGTCACCCAGCGGAAGCGTTGCACAAACGCCGCCCAGACTTGGCGAACGTCCCCGCTGCCACCACGTTTGTCGAGAAGCTCTCGCGTATACAAGTCACCGGCAAGGATTACGCCTATTCTGTCCAAGGGCGGCAACATTCCCGTCCCGGCGAGCAGCGCACAATGCTCCGCCAGATGTTTTCCCAGCAGCCGGCCATTTGCGCTTTCATTCGTGGGAAACTCACGACCCTGCAAATCCGCTGTCGCCATAATGGCGTCCAAACCATTCGGGAGCGCGTCAACTTTCGCGCGCAAGAATGGCAGCGTCGCTCTGACAATCCTGCGGTCTCCGCTGACGTTGCGATACGGCAGCAGATGGAACGGAGACTCCTCGATGGATACAATGCGCATGATGTTCCCAATTTTGGTATCTGCATCAATCTTCTTCCCCTGCGCCATCCTGATAATAGGCGGAGCGGGCCTTGACACTATAGAAGGCGATGTCAGCGAGTTGCGTGAAGACTGCGGCTGTCAAGTAGCCCCCATAACAGCATCCAGTGTCCAGGCCGACGGAAAACGGTCCTCGAATCACCGTAGGCATGTGCTGATGCCCGTAAAATGCTACGCCGAAACGGCCGTCGTATTCTTGCCACCACGGTCGAGCCGTGGGCGGGTGGGCTTCGCCGAGTTTTAGCGCGATGCCTTGATCATCAACTTTTCGGATGCGAAGCAGCAAATCGCGGCGATCCCGGCTTCTCGTCAGATCTTCGATCGTTTTATGCCTCAATGGAGAGATGCCGGCATGAACAGCGATGAAGCCATCAGCTTTGTGAAAGTAAGGACGCTCAGTTAGCCATGCCAGATGAGCTGCCGAAAGCTGGCCGTAGATGCACAGGTTCTCTTGAGAAAAGTCCATTGGCTTTGACCCTGGTGGTGGCGGGTTGGTTTGCCAGCGATGCCATCGGAGATACTTTTCATCGTGATTCCCCAGTAAAGCCACAGCTCCCTGATGTTCAACTAGCTCGCGGACGGCCGTGAGAGTCCCGAGGCTGTCCGGCCCACGGTCAAGATAATCACCAAGAAAAATCAGAGTGTCTCGGTTGGATTGGAAATCGACGCGAGCGAGCAATTCTCGCAACTCAGCAAGACAGCCGTGAATGTCTCCAATGATGATGGTCCGCTTCATGATTGCTGCTCAGGGAATCGCTCGAATTCGATTGGCGTCGGGCCAAAGATCGAGTGGCGAATGTTGCGAATGTTGCGGGCAGCAGTCATCTCCAAGGAGACATAGTGCAGCCGCTCGTTTACACTGATACTGATTCAAACGATGTCACTCGGACCAGGTAAATCAGCTAGCACAAAACCCAGCCGAACGAAAAGGATAAGCTGCCGGGGGCGCCTGCAACACCTTCATGCCGCGCGAAACCAGGATGGCGGCGCCGGTCAGCTTCATCCGTTGGTTATGCACTGGCGCTATTGTCGGAGGACTCCAATGCTGCAACTTGCTGGTTCAACCACGGAACATCACGCTGCGCTTCCTGCAACGCTTTGTCAATGGAGTCATAAACACCTGATCGCGTGTCGTGATCGAATTGTGATGTCCACACGGATTCATCAGCTCCGCTGAACAGCACCCGTTGTTCCTCGGCATACATATAACCGCCATCGCTTCTACGATAAACGGCGATGCGGCGAGCGTTCTCCTCGTCCGTGATAGGGTGGATAGCAACTCTTTCTTTCATCCAAGGGCTCCGGGACCGCAAGGCGAGTAGGTCCAGTTCAGGAGCAAACACACGCCTGTGCCAGCCGCACGGTGAACTGATAGGAAATTGCTTTTGAAAAATAAGCCGAGAAGTAGAGGAAGATATGATATTAGAATTGCTTTCTAATATAAATGAAAAATATTTAAGTGAAGGTCTTAAGAATTTAGATAACAAAGATTTAG
>VGTJ01000304.1 GCA_016874775.1 Deltaproteobacteria bacterium | reverse complement strand
GCGGCAAATGACCGTGATCTTATTATTCAAGAACAGAAAACCTGGATCGGCGAACTCGAAAAGGCCAAGAGTTGGCTTGAGGAACAACGAGTGAATTGGCAAACGATAGCTGGAGAGCATGAGAAAATCTGCAAGGAACAGCAGCAGAGAATCGGAGAGTTAGAGAAAGCAAAAGTATGGCTCGAAGAACAGCTACAACGATGGCAGACAGAAGCTGAACGATGGCGTGGACGAGCACAGGAGTGGCAAAGTCGACTGTGGACGCGCATCGGAGTGAAGTTAAAGACGGTTGCGCCTCCAGCCTCTATCGCGTCTGACCCTTCGACGGAGACGAAAAATGATTGATCCCACGAAACCCGATTATACGAATACTCCTGCTTATTTTCAGTACGCGCAGTTTTCCTACGTTCCGGAAAGTACTTCGGCATCACCGTGCGTTACTATATTGACTCCATTCTACAATACCGGAGCGATATTCCATGAGACGGCCCGAACCATTTTGCAGCAATCGTTGCAGCAATGGGAATGGATCATTGTTAACGACGGCTCGACGAATCCTGAAGCATTGGCCATTCTTGACCAATATCGTTTCTCTGACCCCCGCATTCGCATCCTTGATTTGTCCGTGAACCAAGGGCCAAGTGCTGCACGTAACCGGGGATTTCGCGAAGCGACAGCTCCTTTGGTGGTCTTGCTTGATAGTGACAACCTGCTAGAGCCGACTGCAGCGGAGAAGTGGGCGTGGTTTCTTGAATCGTATCCTGAGTTTGCTTTTGTCAAAGGATATTCTGTCGGATTCGGTGCTCACGAATATCTCTGGCAAGAGGGGTTTCATCGCCTCGATGTGTTTCTCGAAGAAAACCAAGTTGACATGACGAGTGCCATTCGCAAAGCCGTGCATAGTGCTGTGAATGGCTATGATGATACGATCAGGGATGGACTCGAAGATTGGGACTTTTGGTTACGATGTGCAGATCACGGGTATTGGGGGGACACGTTGCCTGAATACCTGGACTGGTATCGACGGAGAGCCTCCCATAGTGATCGGTGGGCGAACTGGGATGATGCCGAGCGGCAGCAAGCTTTCCGTGCAAAACTCCGCCAGCGTTATCCGCGCCTATGGAAAAAAGGCATTCCGCGTATCCAAGTTCGTCAACAGCAACCAATGGAGACTGTTCCGTATGAGGCGCCGTGGCAAAACGCCCTCCGGAAAGAGAAACCACGACTGCTGATGCTCCTCCCGTGGATGACCTGCGGGGGAGCAGATAAGTTCAATCTCGATGTCGTCGACCAGATGACCCGCCAAGGGTGGGAGGTGAGTGTCGCAACTACTCTTCCTGGCGATTCTTCGTGGTTTCCCCACTTTACGCGATACACGCCGGACGTTTTTATCTTGCCTCACTTCTTGCGCTTAGTGGATTATCCTCGCTTTCTCCGCTACTTGATCCAATCTCGCCAGATTGATGTCGTGCTTATATCAAACAGTGAGCTAAGCTATTGTTTGCTTCCCTATTTACGTGCGCATTGTCCAGGAGTGGTGTTCCTCGACTATTGCCATATCGAAGAGGAATACTGGAAAAATGGTGGCTATCCTCGGATGGCGGTGGAATATCAGGAACTGTTGGATCTGAATATTGTGTCATCCGAACATCTGAAAACGTGGATGACGGAAAAAGGGGCCGATCCTCAGCGTATTCACGTCTGCTCGACCAATATTGATGCGGATTGCTGGCGGCCTGACCCTGAGCAACGGTCGCGCGTTCGACATGAGCTGCAAGTGAAAGAAGACTTGCCTGTCATTCTTTTTACCGGCCGAATTTGCGCGCAAAAACAACCACGCGTATTGGCTGAGACCGTACTCCGCCTCGCCCGGAAGAGGCTCCCTTTTCTCGTACTGGTAGCGGGCGATGGGCCGGATCTCGAGTGGTTACGCTCATTTGTCAGGAAACAGAAGATCAGCGACTGCGTGCGGCTGCTGGGCACGGTCTCCAACGACCGAGTACGCGAGTTGATGGTAGCTTCCGACCTTTTTTTCTTGCCTTCTCTGTGGGAAGGGATCTCACTGTCGGTTTTCGAAGCAATGGCATGTGGCTTGCCGGTTGTCGGTGCTGACGTCGGAGGACAGCGAGAACTTGTCTCCTCGGACTGTGGGATACTGATGAAGCGAGGGGAAGAACTCGACGAGGCTGAGCGCTACGCAGAGGCGATTGGCTTACTCCTGCAAGATAAAGAACGGAGCCGAAAAATGGGTCAGGCTGGGCGCCGGCGTGTTGAAGGAGCTTTTCGGTTAGACCAAATGGGGAAACGGATGTCGGAGTTGATTACAGAAGCAATCCGGCTCAACTCTATCCAACCGCGAGTGCCAGTAGCACTGGCGGTTGGACAAGTATGTGCTCTCCAAACCATAGAGCATCTACGACTAGTGGCAGTGACCGACTGGTTGTGGCAGGAACGCGAACAGCAGCCTGCGGTGACCGGTCCCCTTAGTATGGGCAGTCCACTGCCCGCTAGTCGATGGCGGACTGCGGCGTACTTTGCCCTCCGGCGCCAGTTTTTAACGTACTACGAGCGTGCGCTGAAGCGAGACATCAAATGGCTCTTGCCCTTGAAGAACCGCATTAAAAGAACTCTGCTGCGTGGGGAAGCACTGTGAGCGATCTACGAGATGTATACATTAGCAAAGTCGTCAGAGGAAAATCCTTCGCTGAGGTTGGCGGCCTCTGGGGAACAGTGAACGAGAAAGTCTCGGTAGCACACGTGCACGGTGCGAATGACTTAGCGATGATTGATGTCTCTCCGCTGGATAGCGACCTTTGGAGTCTCTTTGAAGAACGTAGACGAGCACTACAACTTCCTGAGGTCCGTTGCATCAGTAGTGACCTTGTAGCACTGGCTGAAGGGGCTTCCTGTCCACGGTTCGATGTCGTGCATTGTTCGGGTATTCTGTACCATATTCCTGACCCTCTGCGTTTTCTACGGGCGTTGCGTGCCGTGACCCGGGAGTCTTTGGTGTTGACTTCTGTTGTTACTGCTTCACGTATCGTCAATGAACAAGGCTCGCTAGAGATACCGAAGGCTGCCGCTCTGTTCGTACCTGCTTTGCAAGGGAAGGATCGGGCTGTCATTCAAGCGTATTGGAAGCGTATTGTTGGCACTGGCGCGATCGGTTTGACTCAGGAGACAACTACCTGGAACCTCGACGATTTCGCGCCGTGGTGGTGGCTTCCGACCGTTGAGGCGTTAAAGGCGCTGTGTATGGTTGCCGGTTTTGATTTCCAAGAGGGGGGATATACCTGGAACGACAATGCCTATGTGCAACTGTTATCGGTTCGTTCCTAGCTAAGGTGGAGTGTTGGATTTTTTGCGTTTGTGGTGCGATTACGTGATACCTGGCTCTTTAAGACTGATGTCCTATGTCTTGCTGGGAGTAGCGCTTGTGCTTTCGGCATGCCATCTGTCGAAGTCTGAGCGCGGCACTGATAGAGAAAGATACGTCGGGTTCTCAGTTTTTGGACCGCACTGGCCGCAGGAAAAGACGTTCGCCAGTGAGTCTGAGCAGCTACAGTACCTTGAAAAACAAGGATATCTAGTTGCCCGGCATACCTCGCGTTTGTACGGGAATGCGATCAGAGTGCCGATCTCACCCTGGGTTATTATCGGACGAGACATCCTTGCCGAGGTCCCCGTGGAGTTTGCGACGCAACCCGCGTATCGCCTTGACGACGAGATGCTGATCGCCACTGTCAAGCATGTCCATAATGCTCTGCAGAGTAGTCAGGGAGCATTGGAGAGGGCTCCAACTGCTCAGGACAGTACCTTGTACTGGCGATGCTGGGATGCTTTTTTTCCGGGGTCCAAGCTTATAATCGAGAACTTGAAGCTTCGCCTCATGCGGAGTACCGCCCAATCATTGTCAACTTGCTTTTGGTTGACCGACCACCCGCGCTTATTCTTGAAGCGCCGGCTGGAGGGGCTCGCGCCCACTGCTGTAAAGGTCATTGGGAAGAGGGTTTCACTCTTTGTTTGTTATACGCAGCTACGAGGCGGTAGACTGAGGTCTGATTTCCCCGAATCGGTATGCGTGGTACGGGGACTTTGCGCTTCTT
>VGTJ01000303.1 GCA_016874775.1 Deltaproteobacteria bacterium | reverse complement strand
ATCCCAATCAGCTACACTAGGATCGTGATAACCCCCTGAACCGACAGGGGTTTTCATTTCTTGGGCCGTGTAAATCGAGAAGCTTTCTAGAAAAGATCAAACTGGTCCGGGGTTTTATTTGCAGCCTGCTTAGCTCTCCCGCGAAATGTGATGATGCGCTCATACTGCTTGTCGGTGAATTGAATAATGTTCACTCTCCCGCCTTCGGGCAGAACGGATTCAACACGCTTCCCATAGGTGTCAACCTGCATGTGGCTGGAGCAGAAACGCATATAGACCGAAAACTGGGCCATCTCGAAGCCCAAATCCAACAAAGTGTTTCGGAATTCCGCAGCTGCTTTTCGCTCGGCTTTACCTACTACGGGTAAGTCAAACATTACCATCACCCACATCAATCTGTACCCGGAAAGCATCCCTATTCGTTATCCAGCGTAGCTGCAAGCGCTAGAGGAAGACCTGCCAATGGCAGATCCAAGGTCTTACGTTCGCCGAGAAACACTTGGGCGAGAGACGTGGCGAGCTTTTGCGTACAAACCAACACGGGTGTGGCGCCAGCATTGGTTTGCATATCGTCGTACAGTGAGCGCACAAGATAGCGCTTAGTTTCGGGGCTCACTTCGCCCTTTCCGTTGCGATGTAAGTGCCATACATTCAAGTCGATTACAGGGCGGAAAGGCTCCATAAGATCGTCCACCAGGCGCATCGCATTGAATTCATTTGAGTGATGTAGCCCTACCGTAGGATGAAGTCCTGCTGCAATGACTGCACGGGCTACCGCCGCACGCAACACTGTGTAACCATAATTCAGTATGGAATTCACACCCCCTAAGGCTCGGTCTCGCCGGAATTGATCGCCAAACAGCAAGCTCCAGTACCGGCGTGCGCCCTGAGCCTCCAAGTTGTCGGGGTCGCCAGAACGGACTTTGGCGACAAGCGCGGTTAAAGGAGCGCTAGGTGCGCCGGCAGCCTCTAGCGTGCTAGCCTGCTGTTGCAATTTGGCTCGAACTAGGTCGGCCCAGAGGCGCTTTGTCGTGGGTCTGGTAGCCCTGATTTGTGCATCGAAACGCTTGGCTTGCTGGTAGTTGCCGCCTGTGCTCAATAGTATTCCTACTGGGTTGTGGTTCGCGGCGCAGAGTACGAAGGGGATGCCGCGTTCAGCCAGCGCAACGAGCAGGTTGTTCGTATAGCTAAGGCCATGAGCATTGGCGATAAGCGCAGCTATGTCGTCTAGCGGCACTTGTCCCAATTCTTTGCGTTCGCTCCCTTGCTCTTGTACAACCATGAAGCCCCTCGTCACAAATAAGTGCCGACGGTCGTCTGCAACTTCTACAATGCGGCCAATCAACCGCTATTCCTGTAGACTGCTGTCGCGTAAATCACCGATCTCGGAAACAGTAACGCGGCGGGCCTTTACTGCACTAAGGGAGCCCGCCATCTTCGATACGTATGCGAATGGATCATCTGGGTCCCTATTACGTGCGTCGACGTTGCTCTCGTTGTGGCCAGCAAGAAAAATTTGCCCGTTCAGACCTATTTTGACCACGCGCATTATTTTTTCTTTGTCATCGATAACCATGCGTACTATGTCGTTGATCATTAGCCTCATCACCAGTGGTTTTTCGGACTGACTGAGCGCTGGGTTTCTAAGGCGTCTTACGCCATCAGTCTCCCCGTACTGGCGAACTACCTGATAGGCCTGATACGTCGAGATTACCTCGCCGAGCCACTTTCCTTTCGCGTCACGGCAAATTTCGATGCAGTAATTGCTGCCGCCGACATATCCCTTGTATGCTGCAGGTTGACCATCAGCATCAAATCCATGGCGCTCCGGATTACGAGTGCTGCGGATTGCGATTAGTTTCTTGTTAGAGAATTCCCGTCTGCGTGGTCCCCCTTCTTCCGGGCGCACAAGGCGGGTAACTTGTCCATTTTCCAGAAAGCCCCAAGGCGTTTCCTCATTCATGGCGCCTTGGTAACCGTGATCCGGCTTGTGGCTGACAATGATGTGAGTAAGTGCGCGTTCTACGTGCTTGCGGTATGCTTCCCATGGTAGCGGCATCTCGCCCACTAACCGATCCATGTTGGCTTGCCGTGCGCTCGCGCTCGCCTTGGAGAATCGCTGCAACAGGCCTTGGTCGGTAACGCCAATGACCGCCGCATCCAGTGCATGGTGGCGGTGATCCGCGCGATTCTTCAATTCATTGCCAGATAACAGACTATTGAGCCCGAATTTGCCCCGGAGCAAAGCGGTCATCCGGCCTGGGATGGTACGAACATTTTCCTTGGGGCAAATCAATGACAGATATTCCTTTGCGATACGTGATATATACGCGGTGTCATTTAGCGCTCGAGCTAGAAAATCCTTGTCCTCTCGCAGCCACCGTTGGTAGCCATCGGGAGCGAAGCGCTTAGCTTTATCCTTAGGCATCAGCGCTGCTCTCTGTAGTATGGCTGGGTAGTCGTATCCGGAAGCGGCTATACGGCCAAACGCTTCGTAGGGGGTGCGGTTACCCTTAACGCGATTGGCGCTGCGCAACGCAACGGTCTTGTTGTTGAGGCTATCGTCTAGCGTCATGGAGAAGGGCAGGATGTGGTCTACCTCGACTTCGTCCGAAAGCAGCCGCGCGATGCTGATCTGCTCTCCCGAGTACGGGCAATGGCGGTCTGTCGCATCCTTTAGGTTCAGTTCAGTCCACAGTTGCATTTTCTGCGAGAGCTCGCGGCGCTTCGATTTGTCTAGGTTAGCGACAGCAAGATTAAGGATTGCGCAGGCCTCGGCGAGCTGCTTCTCGTTGCGGTCCTGTCGAGCTTTTTGATCTCGCTGAATTTCCAGCTTCCGTTCCCGGCTCAGCTTAAGATCGCGCGTTACTTCGACGATGACTTCACTTGGGTGCCCGTAGCGCGCGATTAGACCGTTGACCACCTTCCTCAGCTCGTTAAGCGCGATGTGTACGGTCGGATTAGCGATCTTTCCAAAGCGCTCCTCGTCGTTAGCAGGGTTCTCCTTGGCGAACGCGACATGGCGCTGGAGCGGGTCTCCGTAGTAAGGAAGTGCCGCCAGGATCTCTCCCGTTTGCTGCGATTGTGAAAGTGCGCTGTGGCTGTCGAACTTAGCGCGGGAGACTGCCTCTGAATATACAGTCACGGCCCCGATTAATTCCGGGAGAATTCGCGACAACGCTGTGCGGCCTAGTTTGCCGTAGCCTTCCGGGAGACGAACGTCAGCTACGCGTTGGGCAGTTGCCTCATCGATACCTGTATTTTTCTGCAGCCATGCTATTAGGTCTGATTCGCTCTCTTCGGTAAGAAGTTTGTCGACAATGTCATCCTGAAACGCATTGGCATACCTGTACCAACGCTCGCCGAAATACTGATCCTTGGAAAGCGCCGCCGAGGTAGCGTTTCCCTTCAAGCGGTCACGTTTTATATCTTCAAGATTAAACTTGGCCGTGCTGGGCAACTTCAGCTTCCTCAGCATCGCACTAAACTGGACTTCTCTCTGCTGTTCAAGTAAAGCTGCGATTTGATTGCGCTGCTCCAGCGTTAGTGGTTTCTCAAGCAATTCCCCGGTTAGCAGGCGAAGGTTGTTGAGCTCCTGATAGATCCGGAAGCGCTGGGAACTAGGCAAGGCCAGCGGCGCACGCTCTTCATCAGGCAACAGGGTGCAGCGGCCAGGTCGTACCGGGAGAAGACTACGTTGGTGTAGGAGCACGTCCTTGAGTTCATTGCGCGCCGCGTCGGAGAATAGTGCAGGATTGAGACTTCTTTGTTTCGCCCATAGTGTGTCAAATTCATGCTCAACCATTGCTCGGTCAGCATAGAAGTCGTAGGCCTTGTCCCTCCTAGTTTTGCCGTGCAGGCGGGCGCGGACGCTGAGGCGGGCTTCGTGCCGCTTGGCCAGCCATTCGCCCAGCGTCAGGCAGGATTCCTCCTTCAGCTTATTGCGCAGCTCGCCGATAGCTTTCTTGAGCGTTCCGCTTTCATTGTCCCTATTGTTGGTCTTGCGGTTGCTCAGGAAGCCGCGCCGTTGGTTTATATGAAATAGGGCTCTGGCGAATTCGGGTCCTGTCAGCGCTTCGTAAAGCCCCTTTTTGCGTAGCGAGTAGGGGTCCAGATGGACAAGTTCCCGGCGTTCGTGCTC